>JAUXSD010000228.1 GCA_030681525.1 Solirubrobacteraceae bacterium | reverse complement strand
AAGATTTTTCAATTAACGGAATAAGCCATGAAACCTTTACATTTCCCCTGCCGGTAGAGCTGATCATTCTGTCTCCCTCAAGGGCTTGCAGATGACGGCTTGCAGCTTGTTTTGAAATGCCAAAATGCCGTGCTGTTTCAGCAGCAGCATTGCGCGTCTTATTGCGGCACATGCGTAGCATGAAATTTCTGATTTCAGATGTTTTCTTTCGCATTAGATAGTCAGACAAAACGAATAATATCGACAACAATTATAAATAATATCGACAACATTGCAAGATGTTTTCGACAACTCTGACTTAAAATGCAGGTGCCATGCAAAATTTTTAACCCTTGATTCACTGGAACTGATACTTGGCAGGCATTACCTAGATTTGGCGTGCGCCGGGCGGAACGCCTTGCACTGTTCCGGATCGGATTCCAGGTACGCGCCTTCGATCAGGTCGATGCAGTACGGGATGGCGGGGAACACGGCGTTCAGGCAGTCGTCGATCGCGGAAGGCTTGCCGGGCAGGTTGACGACCAGGCTCTTGCCGCGGATGCCGGCGGTCTGGCGCGACAGGATCGCGGTGGGCACGAATTTCAGCGACGCGCTGCGCATCAGTTCGCCGAAGCCCGGCATCATCTTCTCGCATACCGCCTCGGTGGCTTCCGGCGTAACGTCGCGCAGCGCCGGGCCGGTGCCGCCAGTGGTGACGATCAGGCAGCAATTGTCCTTGTCGCTTAACTGGCGCAGCGCGGCTTCGATCTGCGGCTGTTCGTCTGGAATCACTTTCGCCACCGCCTCCCACGGCGAAGTCAGCACGCGCGTGAACCACGCGTGGATCGCTGGGCCGCCCTTGTCTTCGTATTCGCCGCGGCTGGCGCGGTCGGAAATGGTCAAAATACCGATGCGTGCGATGCTCATATGTGTGCCTCTCAAAATCCAGATTTCATCTCAACTGCTGCGTTGCGGAAAAAATTTCTTGCTTACATATTATCCATATGCGGCGCAGCGAAATTTTTTCCGCGCCTTGCATTTAGGCGAACTCTGAATTTCTAGAGGCTCCCCTACGGCGGATAACAGATCAG
>JAUXSD010000216.1 GCA_030681525.1 Solirubrobacteraceae bacterium | reverse complement strand
ACCGCCTCGAGCCATCGGGCGGCATCCGCGCTGTACGAGCTTCGGCTCGCGATGCCGCGGTGGATCGACGTCACCACGCCGGGCTCGCAGGCGCGACGACGGCCGGGAATCCGCATCCACAGCGGCGCGACGCTGACGGCGGCGGACGTCACCGTCATCGACAACATCCCGTGCACGACGCTTGCCCGCACGCTGCTCGATGTGGCAGAGGACGCCAGCCGCCGCGAGGTCGAGCGCGCGCTCGACGTCGCCGAGCAGCGCCAGATCCTCGACATGGCGGCGATCGACGACGTCCTCGCCCGCGCCGACGGCCGCCGCGGCGCGAAGCTGCTGCGCGCCGTGCTGGCCGAGCACCTCGTCGGCAGCACGCTGACGCGCAACGACCTCGAAGAGGCGTTCCTGGCGATCGCCCGCGCGATCGAGCTCCCACCCGACGCGGTCAACGCGTGGATCGCGTTTCCCGACGGCGGCGGGGCCGAGGCCGACTTCCTGTACCGCGAGCAGCGCCTCATCGTCGAGGTCGACGGGCGCAGCACCCACGCCACCAAGCGCGCCTTCCAATCCGACCGCCGCCGCGACCAGCGCCTCATGCTGCTCGGCTGGCGCGTCGTGCGCTTCACCTGGCAGCAGGTCATGTACGAGCCCGCCTACGTCGCCGCCACGCTGCGCGGGCTGCTGAACGGCGCGGGCTAACCCGGCAGCTTGCCCTCGCGCTCCAGGCAGCCGGCCAGCCCGGCTCCCACGAGCATCGCCATCGCCACGATGTACAGACCCAACAACACGATCGCCAGCAGCAGGAACACCTGCACCGGCGCGAAGCCCGCGGCCGCGTTGACGTAGATGCCGACGATCGCCGGCACCACCTGGATGGCGATCCCCGCCGGCACCGCGCCCTTCAGCGCCGCGATCCACCCGATCCGGGCCAGCGGCGCGAAGTGGTAGATCGCGGCGAACACGAGGATCGAGCCGAGCGTGTTGAAGACGACGATCGTCGGGCCCGGCAGGCCGGACTCGGCGCGCAGCTTGTAGCTGAAGTCCGACACGACCGAGATGCTCAGCGACGCGAGGATCACCGCCACCGCGACGAGCCCGCCGAGCATGACGTTGCGCAGCCGGCCCACCACGATGTGGTGGCGCGGGCCCGCCGTGATCCGCGCCAGGCAGCGTTCGATGACGCCGATCGCGCCCGACGTCGTCCACAGCATCGCGACGATCGCCACCCCCAGCAGCACCGGCGAGTCGTCGCGCGTTCCGAGCACGAGACGGCGGATGTCGTCGTGCAGCGTCTCGGGCAGGAAGCGGTTGAGCTGGTCGACGACCTGCAGCGCCGACAGGACGTCCTTGAGCAGCAGCGCCTCCAGCGCGGCCAGGCCGAGCGCGAACGGGGCCAGCGACAGCACGAGGTAGTACGTCAGCGCCGGGACGTCGTCGGCGATCCCCTCTCCCCAGTAGAAGCTGAAGACGCGGGCGAAGAGGCGGCGCATGAACGGCGAAGACTGACCGATCGCCGCAAACCAGGCCCGCTCCCGGCGCGCCCGCACTCAGGGGTGCGGCGCCGCCCCCCGCACCCGCAGCGCCAGCGCGAGCTCGAAACGCGCGTCCGGGTCCTCCAGCGCGCCGCCGAACGCCTCGCGCAGCTGGTTGAGCCGGTAGCGCACGGTCTGCGGGTGGACGTCGAGCGCCCGCGCGGTCTCGTCGACGCGGCCCTGGCAGTCCAGCCAGGCGGCCAGGGTGGCCGTCAGCCGCTCGCGCACGCCCGGTCGCAGCTCGGCGAGCGGCGCGAGCCGCAGGTCGGCGAACTCGCTCGCCAGCGCCGCGTCGGCTTGCAGCACGAGCTCGGCGGCATGGTCCTCGGCGATGACGAGCCCCTCGCCCGACAGCCGCCCCGCCGCCCGCAGCTCCAGAGCCCGCCGCGCGCGCTCGGCGCTGCGGGCCGCCCCCGCCAGCGCGACGGCGGGGCCCAGCGCGGCGTGCACCCCGCCGACCGCCTGCTCGAGCTGCGCGCGGCGCGCGGGCGCGCTCGGGTCGGGGACGAACGCCAGCACGCGCTGCGCGCGCCGGCCGGTCAGCGGCCCCGCCGGGCTCTCCAGCGGCGCCGCCACCGCCCCCGGGCCGAGCCGGCTCGCCAGCCGCTCGGAGTCCATCCCCTCCGCCACCAGGGCCGCGACCAGTGCGGGCGGCCGCCAGCCGGCGCGGACCGCCGCCGCGCGGACCTCCTCGACGGCGGCCGGCGGGTCGGCGGCGAGCAGGAACACGAGCTGCGCGCGGCGGCGCTGACGCTCGCCGGCCGCAGCGGACTGCTCGGCGGCGTAGCCCTCGATCGACTCGCCCGAGATCTCGTCGATGTAGGCGAAGATCGCCTCGCCGAGGCGGTACAGGATCGCCGGCTCGAGGCCCGCCCGCACGCCCGCCTCGACGAAGCGCCGCCACGCGATCTGCGCGCCGACGCGGTAGGCGGCGAGCAGCGCGTTGAGCGTTCGCCCCTCGCGCATCTCCAGGCGGCCGAGCTCGAAGTAGATGCGCCGGTCGCGGTCGCTGACCGCCGCCGGCGCCTCGATGGAGTCGACGAAGCGGCCCAGCGCGCGCTCGGTGCCGTAGCGCAGCGTCACGCCGAGCCGGCCCTCCAGCGGCCGCGAGTAGTCGGGCACCTCGCGGCCGATGGCGCGGATCGTCTCCCCGGCCAGGTCCGGGAGAACCGGGCGCAATACCGCTGCTACCGCGGACGGAATTCCATCCATTTGCGCATAACCTACAGATTTCAGCAGCCTGCACCGCAGAAACCCGACAAGAAAGCCCCAACCTCAGTCCGTACCCTCAAATACATGCCAACTCTTCAGCGCTACACCAATCTCGGCGCCGTGGTCCTGCCGTTCGTCGCGTTTCTCATCGCGATCGTTCTGCTCTGGAACAAGGCCGTCGGAGCGATTGATCTGGCGATCCTGGTGGTCATGTACACAATCACCGGTTTCGGGGTCACCGTCGGATACCACCGCCTGCTCACGCACCGCGCGTTTCAGACGAGCAAGCCGGTCGAATACGCGTTCGCGATCATGGGATCGATGGCCGTCGAGGGCCCGCCGATCGCCTGGGTCGCCGACCACCGCCTGCACCACGCCCACACCGACGAGGAGGGCGACCCGCACAGCCCGCACCTCGGCGAAGGCGCCGGCTGGAAGGGCCTGTGGCACGCCCACAGCGGCTGGCTCATGAAGACCCAGGGCTCGGCCGAGTTTCGCAAGTACGCCCCCGACCTCACCGAGGACAAGGGCATGCGCTGGATCAGCCGCCACTTCCTGTGGTTCGTCGGGCTCAGCCTCCTGATCCCGTTCGTGGCCGGCTTCATCCTGCACGGCTTCTCGCTGACCGCCGCCCTCTGGACGCTGCTGTGGGCCGGCTTCGTGCGGATCTTCTTCATCCACCACGTGACGTGGTCGATCAACTCCGTCTGCCACTACTTCGGCCGCCGGCGCTTCGACGTCGAGGACAAGTCGACGAACGTCGCCTGGCTGGCGATCCCCACGTTCGGCGAGTCCTGGCACCACAACCACCACGCCTTCCCGCGCTCCGCGCGGCAGGGGCTGGGCAAGTTCGAGGTCGACATCTCCGCGATGCTCATCTGGGCGATGGAGAAGGTCGGGATCGCCAGGAACGTCGTGCGCATCGCGCCCGAGCGCCAGCAGGCGAAGCTCGTCTCCGCGAAGCAGGCGGCGGACGCGGCCGCGGCCGCCTGAGCTTCAGGCTGAGCCCGCCATCCATGCGCCGGCCACTAGCGTTGGCGCATGGACGAGTCGGCCGACCCCGGCGGTGAGCAGCTCGAGCTGACGCTCGGCCCGCTGTACCACGTGGTCGTCGACGACCGCGTCAGCGGGCCGCTCACCAACCGCCCGGCGCGCTCGTACCGCTCGCCGCCGCAGGGCCTGGAGGACGCGCGCTGCCTGGCCGCGCTGCTGCTCGACCGCGGCGACGAGCTCGACGGCGACGGACCCTGGCGCCGGCCGCTCGCCGGCGGCCAGCGACACGTCGCGATCGTCCTCGCGGCGCCCGGTCCGCTCGCCGGCTGACACCGGTTTTGGCGCGTCGGCGCGGGGGTAGCGACGCGCCACGATGCGAGGCCCGCGGGTGAGGAGTGGCTTGGTCGCGGCGCTCGCCGTCGCCGCGCTGAGCGGGTGCCAGGTGCCGCAGGATCCCGACGGAACGCTCGACATCGTCCGCGACGGCACGCTGCGCGTCGGCGTGACCGAGAGCGATCCGTGGGTCGACCTGGCCGATCCGGAGAACCCGGAGGGGGTCGAGCCCGAGCTCGTGCGGCAGTTCGCCGCCCGGTTGAACGCCGAGATCGACTGGATCGACGGCTCCGAGGAGGAGCTGATCGGCGCGCTGAAGGAGGGCCAGCTCGACCTGGTCATCGGCGGGCTGACGAAGAAGTCGCCGTGGAAGAAGGAGGCGAGCCTGACCTGGCCCTACCTCAAGACGCGGCTCGTCGTCGGCGCGCCGCCGGGGGCGTCGCCGCCCGACGACCTCGACGGCGTCCCCGTCGCGTTCGAGCGCGGCAGCGAGGCCGGCGGTCTGCTCGAGCGCAAGACGGGGGCCCGCGCGGTCGCCGTCGACAAGCTCGACGACGCGCGCGGCGCGGTCGCCGCCGACGAGTGGCTGCTGGACGACCTCGACCTGCGCCCCACCGGGGTCGAGCTGTCGCAGCACCAGCACGTCATGGCGACGCCGCTCGGCGAGAACGCCTGGCTCGTCGAGCTCGAGCGCTTCCTGCTGCGGCGCACCGGCGACATCCGTGCGCTGCTGGACCGCGAAGGCAAGCCGTGACGATCCCCGACCGCTTCGAGCTGCCGCCCGACAAGCTCGAGCTGCACCGCAAGGCGCGGCGCCTGGAATGGCTGACGATCGCCTACCTCGTCTCGGCGACGGTGCTGCTGTACCTGACGATCGGCCAGTCGCAGGCCGGCAAGGCCGCGATGATCGAGGACGCGCTGAGCCTCACCCCGCCGATCGCCTGGCTCATCGCCGCGCGCTTTCGCGACAGGCCGCCCGACAAGATGCATCCGTGGGGCTTTCACCGCGGCGTCACGCTCGCCTATCTCGCGTCGGCGGTCGCGCTGCTGCTGTTCGGCAGCTTCATCCTCCTCGAGTCGACCTTCAAGCTCATCACCGCCGAGCATCCGCCGATGGGCGTCATCTCGCTCTTCGGCGAGGAGATCTGGCTGGGCTGGCTCATGCTGCCCGCGCTGGCCTGGAGCGGCATCCCGGCCGTGCTCCTCGGCCGCGCCAAGATGCCGCTGGCCGCCGCGCTGCACGACAAGGTGCTCTACGCCGACGCGAAGATGAACAAGGCCGACTGGCTGACCGCGGCGGCCGCCGCCGTCGGCGTGATCGGCATCGGCCTCGGGTTGTGGTGGGCCGACGCCGCGGCCGCGATCGCGATCTCGCTGGACATCGTGCGCGACGGCTGGACGAACCTGCGCGCCGCCGGGCGTGACGTCATCGACACGCGGCCCTCGACCTACGACGGCTCGGAGCCGCACCCGCTGCTCGGCAGGATCGAGGACACGCTGCGCGAGATGGAGTGGGTGCAGGACGCGCAGGCGCGGCTACGCGAGGAGGGCCACGTGTTCACCGGGGAGGCGCTCGTCATCCCGCGCGACGAGGACGACCTCGTGGAGCGCCTCGAGGATGCCGCGCGCCGGCTCGCGGACCTCGACTGGCGTTTCTACGACGTCGTCGTGGTACCGGTCTCCACGCTCGACAAGCGCCCCGACGCGCCGCAGCCGCAGGTCAGCGCAGCCGACAGCGCACCTGGTAGATCGACGTGAAGCCCGTCTGAAAGCCGCTGCGGGCGGCGCGCAGGTACAGCCGCCAGATGCGCATCCGCTCGGGGCCGGCGAGCCGCTCGCCCGCCGCGGCATGCTCGTCGAGCCGCGCCGCCCAGTGCGCCAGCGTGCGCGCGTAGTGCTCGGCGTAGCCCTCGACGTGCTCGCACCGAAAGCCCGCCCGCTCGAGCGCCAGCAGCACGCGCGAGAGGTGCATCGGCGCCGCGTCGGGGAAGACGTAGCGCTCCGAGAACGCGCCGGCCTCCTCTGCCGCGCCGTGGCGCAGCCGCGCGATGCCGTGGTTGAGCAGCCGGCCGCCGGGTCGCAGCGAGCGCGCGAGCGAGGTCGCGTACTCGTCGAGGCGCTCGCCGCCGACGTGCTCGACCATCCCGATGCTGGCGATCGCGTCGAATGCCTCGCCGGCCAGGTCGCGGTAGTCGGCGACGCGGATCTCGACACGGTCGCCGACTCCCGCCGCCGCGGCGCGCTCGCGCGCGAGCGCCGCCTGCGGCTGCGACAGCGTGATGCCGACGACGCGGACGCCGTGGCGCGTCGCGGCATGGATCGCGAAGCTGCCCCAGCCGCAGCCGACGTCGAGCACGCGCTCGCCGGGCGTGAGCGCGAGCTTGCGGCAGATCGTCTCCAGCTTGCGCTCCTGGGCGGACTGCAGCGGCTCGTCGTCGCGTGACGGGTCCGCGAAGATCGCGCACGAGTACGTCATCGAGGCGTCGAGGAAGAGCGCGAAGAACTCGTTGGCGACGTCGTAGTGGTGGCGCACCGCGCGGGCGTCGCGCTCGATGCTGTGGCGCGTGCCGCGCGGCCGCAGCTCGACTGCCGGCGGCGGCGGCGGGCGCATGACGCCGGCCGCCCGCAGCGCGCCGAGCAGCAGCCGGCGTCGCTGCCCGGCGTCGATCGACGGCGGCGTCCAGCCGCGCAGCACGCCGAGCACCCCGTCGAGGTCGTCCACCGCCAGCTCGCCGGAGACGTAGGCGCGGCTCAGGCCGAGCTGCCCGGGCGCCAGCAGCGCGTACGCCACCGCGCGCGGGGAGCGCGCCTCGAACACCGGGCCGCCGTCGCCGTCGGTCGAGGGCAGCCGGCTGCCGTCCCAAAAGCGCAGCTCGAACGGGCGCTCGGGCAGCGCGGCGGCCAGCTCGGCGCGCAGGGGCTCGGTGTTGGAGCCAAGCGCCATCTCAGTGGGGAGTGCGCCTTCTCGGTGGACCGTTCCGAGAATGCCCACTAGGTTGCGCGGCATGCGTATGCGCGCTGCGGTGCTCGAGGAGTTCGGCCAGCCTCTCGTCGTGCAGGAGCTCGACCTGGAGGAGCCCAAGACCGGCGAGGTGCTCGTGCGCCTCGTGGCGTGTGGCGTCTGCCACACCGACATGTACACGGCGTCCGGCGTCGATCCGTCCGGCTACGCTCCCACGGTGCTCGGCCACGAGGGCGCGGGTGTCGTGGAGGCGATCGGCGAGGGGGTCGACTCGCTCGCCGTCGGCGACCACGTCGTGACGCTGTTCTCCCCCCAGTGCCGCGCGTGCGTGCACTGCGAGAGCCCGAAGACGAACATCTGCCTGGCGATCCGCGATCAGCAAGGGCGCGGGTACCTACCCGATGGGACGACAAGGCTGTCACGCAATGGCGAGCCGATCCGCCACTTCATGGGAACGTCGACGTTCGCCGAGTACACGGTCATGCCGCAGATCGCGCTGGCGAAGGTCTCGCCCGAGGCGCCGCTGGATCGCGCGTGCCTGTTCGCCTGCGGCCTGTCGACCGGCCTGGGCGCGGCGATGTACACCGCCAGGGTCGAGGCGGGCTCGACGTGCGTCGTGTTCGGCGCGGGCATGGTCGGCCTCGGCGCGGTGGCCGGCTGTCGCCTGCAGGGCGCCGAGCGGATCGTCTGCGTCGACCTCTCGCAGGAGCGCCTGGAGATGGCCCGCCACCAGGGCGCCACCGACGTCATGCTCGGCGGCGCGGACACCGTCGACGCGATCCTCGAGCTGACCGGCGGCTTCGGGGCGGACTACACGATCGAGGCGACCGGCAACGTGGCCGTGATGCGCCAGGCGGTGGAGTCGGCGCGCATGGGCTGGGGCCTGGCGACGATGTGCGGCGTCGCGGGCAAGGGCGAGACGCTGGACATCATCCCGCGCCTGCTGATCACCGGCCGGCGCGTGGCGGGCTCGTCGTTCGGCGGCGTCAAGGGCCGCGACCAGGTCCCGCAGCTCGTCCAGCGCTACCTCGACGGCGACATCGACGTCGACGCGTTTCTGTCGCACCGGATCACGCTCGACGAGGTCAACACGGGCTTTGACCTCATGCACGCCCAGGACGGCATCCGCAGCGTCATCGACTTCGGCTGACGCCGCACACGGGTGCGTCGCTGACGAGCATCGCCGACCCCGCACCCGGGGCCGTCAGTCGGACGGAAGCCGGCTCACCACCGACCGGAGGTGCGCCTCGATGTCGCCGAGCTTCGACGCGTACGCATCGGCGATGTCGACGTCCAGCCGGTCGGCGAGGACCAGCACCCACCAGAGACACTCGGCGAGCTTGCCCCGCAGCAGCGCCGGAACATCGCCCTCTGGCGCCCACTGGCCCCCGGTGGCCATGACGAGGCGGCTCAACGAGCCGACGTCGTTGACGAGCCCGAGCATGTCGTCCTTCGTACTCCAGACGCTTCCTTCGTGGCGCTCCTCGATGCGGTGGTACAGCGCGCGGACGCGGCGGGCGAGTTCGGTGGCTTCGGTGAGGTCCATGGTGTCCATGTGCGCAGACCGTATCTTCGCCACCCGCCTCGACACGCCGGACGAGTGCGGCAACCCGGCGCGACTCACGATGACGCTCCGCTAACCGGTTCGATGAGAACCGGCGGGGGCAACCGACGAGCGACCATGAAGCGCGGGCCGGTGCGCCATCATGCTGGCCCAATGGCTCCCGTCGAGGTACGTGACCTCTCCAAGCGCTTCGGTCCCGTCCTCGCCGTCAACAACCTGAGCTTCGACATCGAGGCCGGTCGCGTCACGGGCTTTCTCGGGCCCAACGGCGCCGGCAAGAGCACGACGCTGCGAGCGCTGCTCGGCCTCGTGCGCCCGACCGCCGGAACCGCCACGTTCGGGGGCCTGCGCTACGACCAGCTGGAGCACCCGAGCTCGAAGGTCGGCGCCGTGCTCGAGGACGCCTCCTTTCATCCCGGCCGCACCGCGCGCAACCACCTGCGCGTGCTGGCCACGACCGGCGACCACCCGTTCGAGCGCGTCGACGAGGTGCTCGCCGAAGTCGGACTGACCGAGGCGGCCGACCGCCGCGCCGGCGGCTTCTCGATGGGCATGAAGCAGCGCCTGGGCATCGCCGCCGCGCTGCTCGGCGATCCCGAGGTGCTCATCCTCGACGAGCCGACGAACGGGCTCGATCCGCCGGGCATCGCCTGGATGCGCGGGCTCGTCCGCGCGCAGGCGGAGCGCGGGCGCGCGGTGCTCATCTCCAGCCACCTGCTCGCCGAGGTCGCGCAGTCCGTCGACGACGTCGTCGTCATCGCGCGCGGCGAGATGCGCGGCCACGGCACGCTCGAGAGGGTGCTCGGCGGCGACGAGGGGTTGTCGACGATCGTGCGCGCGCAGGACAACGCCCGCCTGGCGCGCGCGCTGGAGCAGGCCGGCCTTCCGGTCCAGTCCCTGGGCGACGACCTGCTGGTCCCCGGCGTCGGCACCGAGCGCGTCGGCGTCGTGGCGGGCGACGCAGGCGTCTACCTCGTCGGCCTCGCCCCGCGCGCCCGCTCGCTGGAGCAGGCGTTCTTCGCGCTGACGGGGGAGCCGACGGCATGAGCTCGCTGCTGCGCGCCGAGATGCTGAAGCTGCGCACGACGCGGACGTTCGCCGCCCTCGTCGGGGCGGCCCTCGCGCTCTCGCTGCTCGTCGTCGTCCTGACGGCGATCCTCGGCAACGACTGGAGCGAGCAGAACACGCGCAACCTCTTCGCCGCGGACTTCACCGGCCTGTTCATCCTGCTGCTCGGCGTCATGGGCATGGCCGGCGAGTGGCGCCACCGCACGATCACCGGCACGATCCTGGCCGCCCCCGACCGCCTGCGGCTGCTGAGCGCCAAGACGCTGTCCTACGCGGCAGCCGGCGCGCTGCTGTCGCTGATCGTGACCGTCATCATCATGATCGTCGGCACGATCATCCTCGCCGTGCGCGGCATCGACGGCGCACCGTTGTCGGACCTCGTCGACGTGCTGTGGCGCAACCTGCTCGTGGCGGCGCTGCTCGGCGCGCTCGGCGTCGGCATCGGCGCGCTCGTGCGCAACCAGGTCGTCGCGATCATCGCCGTCCTGGTGCTCGGCTTCGTGCTCGAGCCGGCGCTCTACGGCCTGGCGCCCGACGTCGGGCGCTACGGGCCGACGACCATCGTGCCGTCCGGGATCGTCGACATCAGCCCGTTCGGCGAGAGCGACGACGACGACCTGCTGGCGCCGGGCACGGCGGTGCTCGTGATGTTCGGCTGGATCGCGCTGTTCTTCGCCGCGGCGGGCGCGCGCCTGCGCAGCCGCGACCTCGTCTAGCACCGCGCGCCACGGGCCGGCTGCGGGTGGCGATCGCCGCCCTGCCGCAGTACCCTCGCGCCATGTCGGTGAAGATGAGCGGGCGCTATCCGGAGGGCTCTGACGAGGATCGGATGCACAAGCTGCTCACGCAGCACGACGTCAAGGTCGACCACGTCTACGGCGTCGAGACGATCGAGACCGGCCAGGAGGAGATCACCTTCACGTTCAACGGTAACGCCTACACCGCGTTCGCCAAGAACGAGCGCATCGAGCACGTGATGGACGGCTGGGACGTCCTGCCGCCCAAGCCGGCCGACGGCATCTGGCGCGGCGGCTACTGAGCGCGCGCTAGTGGGTCGCGCGGGAACGTTGTACGTGGCTCCTAGAGGTCGGCGGCGTCGAGCCCGCGCCCGCGCGCGGCGACGGGCAGCCGCGGCGGGGAGGCGCCGGCCTCGGCGACCGTGCGGGCCGCGACGGCGGCAGCGAAGTGGACCGCAGCGACGACGAGCTCGTGCCGGGCCAGCTCGTCGCGGCCGAGGCCGTTGGAGACCCACCAGGCCAGGAAGCCGCCGCCGAACGCGTCGCCCGCGCCGATCGTGTCGACCATGACCGCCGGCACGGCGGGCACCGCGGTCTCGGCGTCCGCGCTCAGCACGGTGGCGCCGTCGGCGCCGCGGGTGAGCAGGACCGCGCGCGGTCCCTGCTGCAGCAGCGCGCGGGCCGCGTCCAGCGACGAGCGCTGCGGATCGAGCCAGCCGACGTCCTCCTCGCTGACCTTGACGAGATCGCTGCGCCCGACCACCCGTGCGAGGCGCTCGCGATAGGGCTGCGGATCGGCGAGCGCCTGCGGCCGGCAGTTGGGATCGAGGACGACCATCGTGTGGCCGGCGAGCCGATCGACGACGGCCTCCATGGCGCTCGCCAGCGGCTCGAGCACGAGGCCGAGCGTCCCGACGTGCAGCGCGGCGACGCGCTCGGGCAGTGCGGCCAGGGCCGCTTCAGGGGTCAGCCCGGCGGCGGCCGTGGCACGGGTGTAGAAGCCGTAGGCCGCCACGCCGGCGGCGTCGACGCTGGCCAGCGCGAGCGTCGTCGGGTCGTCGCTGCGCACGAGGCACTCGAGGCTCACGCCGTCCTCGACGAGCATCCGTTCGTGCGTCGCCCCGAGCCGGTCGGTCGACAGCCGGCCGAGGAACGCGACCGGCTGGCGCAGGCGGCCGATCGTGCGTGAGACGTTGAACGGGCCGCCGCCGGGGTGGCCGGTGATCGCCGCATCCACGTCGAGCCCGGGCCCCGCGACGATGTCGTACAGCGCCTCGCCTCCGACGACGATCGGCGCCGCGCTCACGTCAGGCCGTCCGGTCGCTCGGGGCGAGGATCGCTGCGTCGGCGCTGCTCACGGGAGCGAGCAGTGTGGCACTCGCCGCCTCAGCGGGTCGTCTTCCGAGCCGTCCGCAGGCGCTTGACCTTCAGCGTCCGGCTCGCGGAGGGCAGCGAGGACAGCGCGGTCTGCGCGGTGATCTTCAGCGTCCCGCCCTTCGACTTGAGGCGGCGCGTCGTGCTCTTGGAGAAGGTGACGGCGACCGGCGCGGACTTGCCGCGCGCCAGCACCATCGTCATCGAGCGCATCGCCGACTTGCCCGCGACCTTCGCGCTGAGCTTGACGAGGCAGCCCTTCGGCGCGTTCGACGCGCAGGTGAGCGTGAAGCGCAGGCTCGTGCGCTTCTTGTGGAGCTTGAGCACGCCGACCGTGGCGCGGTAGCCGGTGAACTGGGGGCCGGGCTTGGCGGTGGTGCCGCCCGTCGCCGGCGGTGTGCCCGTGGCGGCGGGCGCCGTGACGCCGGGGGGAGGGGGCGGCGAGCCGGCGGTGGGCGTGCCGCCGCCGGTCGCCGGCGGCGCGAGCAGGACGGTGAGCTGGGTGACGAGGCCCTGCAGCGGGGTGGCGACGGGCGCCGGCGCGCCGCCGAGCAGGCCGGTGGCGCTGCCCAGCAGCGATGTCAGCAGGGCCGGGTCGAGGCCGCCCGTGCCCAGCAGCGAGTCGACGACGCTCAGCAGCGACGCGAGATCGGTCGGGTCGGCCGGCAGACCGCCGCCCAGCAGCGCGGTGAGCTGCGCCAGCAGCGTGTCGACCTGGGCGGCGTTGCGCGGACCGGCGGCGAGGCCGTTGGCCTGGCCGAGCAGGCCGCTGACGACGCTGTCGGTGCCGCCGGCGCCGAGCAGGCCGGTGATCTGCGCCGGTGTGAGCGTGCCGACGATCGCGCTGAGCGGGCCCGCGTCGAGCGCGCCGAGCGCGCCGGCCAGCTGACCGCTCGTCAGCGCGCCGAGCAGGCCGCTGAGCTGTCCGGCGCTCGCCGTGCTCAGCAGCCCGGCGGTCTGGCCGGCGGTGAGGCCGTCGACGAAGGCGGCCAGTTCGGCCGGCAGCAGCGTGCCGAGCGCGGACTGCAGCTGCGACGTCGTCAGGACGCCGAGCAGCGTGGTGAGGCTGGTGCCGGCGGTCAGCGGGGCGAGCAGGTCGCCGGTCTGCGCGGGCGTGAGCGTGCCGAGCGCGTTGGAGAGCTGCGTGCTCGTCAGCGCGCCGAGCAGGCCGCTGAGCTGCCCGCCGTTCGCCGTGCCGAGCAGCGCGGCGGTCTGGCCGGCGGTGAGGACGTCGACGAGCGCGGCGAGGTCGGACGGCAGCAGCGTGCCAAGCGCGCCCTGCAGCTGCGCGGTGCCGAGCGCGCCGATGATCGTCGTGAGGTTCGTGCCGGTCAGCGGCGTCAGCAGGCTGCCGAGCTCGGTCGGGTTCAGCGTGCCGAGCGCGCCGCTGAGCTGGCTGCCGGTGAGCCCGGTCAGCAGGCTGCTGAGCTGGCCCGCGTTGGCGGTGCTGAGCAGGCTCGCGGTCTGTCCGCTGGTGAGGCCGTCGACAACCGTCGCGAGCTCGGCGGGCACGAGGGTGGTCAGCGCCGACTGCAGCTGCGCGGTCGAGAGGGCACCGAGCGCGGTGGTCAGGTCGGTGCCGGTGAGCGGCGCGAGCAGGTCGCCGGTCTCGGTCGCGGTGAGCGTGCCGAGCGCGCCCGTCAGCTGGCCGTTGATGTGCGCCGCCGCCAGCAGCTTGGAGACCTGGGCCGAGTCGCCGGCCTGCAACAGGTCGCCGACCTCCGCGTTCGACAGCGGGGCGATCAGGGTCCGGACCGTGTCGAGCGTGGCGCCCGTGATCTGGTCGAGGACCCCGAGCAGATCGCCGAGCAGGTCACCGAGGCCCAGCCGCGGAGACGGAGCGGGGCTCGTGGCCGCGGTGGCGGCCGACACCGTCGTGAACGCGCCGCCCGCCAGTGCGGCGGTGACCGAGAGCAGCGCGACGCCGCGCCGGGTCCGAAGATGCATGGGAGGAGTGACCTTTCTCGGGCTCGCGCGGGATGCAGCGAAGGGCTGCTGGCGGCCCTATCGAGCGGCGGCGCCGCGAGCTTGAGCGAGTTCGGCTTGCGGCGGACGGCTGGACGAGGTCTCGCCCGGGCACCCTGTCCCCGTGGCCTCCTCGGCGGTCAACGAGCAGAACGGCGGGCGCGCGCGCGGGCTCATCGACGCGCGCCGGCAGGTGCTCCACAGCGACAGGGTCGTCGACCGGGGGCGCCGCGGAGCACACGAAGGCCACAACTTCGGCAGGGCCGCCAGGCCCTAAACCCCAGCCAACGACGCGACACCGCTGTGCCGCAGTGGAAGCGCATCCAGCGCACCGGCCCTGCCACCCGTTCCTACGAGACGGGGCGCGGCGCGGTTCAGCCGGGGCGATGCGTGATTCGGCCCGGCCCTCGCGGGTATGGTGCCCATGTGGGACGACGCACCAAAGAGGCCGAGGCGTACGGCGCCGTCGGCCGCGCGGAGTGGATGGACATCGACTGGCAGGAGCACCTGCGCTGGGTGCGCGTCCAGGATCGCTGGATGAACATCATCGACATGGGCTCCGGCCCGCCGGTGATCTTCATCCACGGCCTGTCGGGCTGCTGGCAGAACTGGCTCGAGCAGATCCCGCTCTTCGCCCGCGACCATCGCGTCATCGCCGTCGACCTCCCCGGCTTCGGCCAGTCCGAGATGCCCGTCGAGACGATCTCGATCAGCGGCTACGCCGATGCGATCGACGAGCTCATGGGGCAGCTCGAGCTCGAGGAGGCGCGGATCGTCGGCAACTCGATGGGCGGCTTCATCGGCGCGGAGCTGGCGATCCAGCACCCCGAGCGCGTCGAGCGGCTCGTGCTCGTCGCGGCGGCCGGGCTGAGCATCGAGTCGATCCGCACCGAGCGCACCAAGGGGCTGCGCCATCGCGCCGAGAACGTCGTGTTCTTCACGCTCGGCCACATCGCCTCGCGCTCCCACCAGGTCGCGCTGCGCCCGCGCCTGCGCCACGCGCTGCTGCTGACCGTCGCCGCGCACCCGCAGAAGCTGCCCGGCCCGCTCGCCGCCCAGCAGGTGCTCGGCTCCGGCAAGCCCGGCTTCTCCGACGCGCTGGAGGCGATGTGCCGCTACCCGCTGCGCGATCGGCTCGAGAAGATCGCGTGCCCGACGCTCATCCTCTGGGGCGACAAGGACATCCTCGTGCCGGTCAAGGACGCGGCGATCTTCGAGGAGCTCATCCCCGACTCGCGCAAGATCATCTACAAGGACACCGGCCACGTCTCGATGATGGAGCGCCCCGCGCGCTTCAACTCCGACGTGAAGGCCTTCCTCGACGAGGCCCCTGGTGAGCAGCAGCCCGCGGCGCAGGCCGCGACCGCCGGCTAGCCGGCGCTGGTCATGAGCTCGACGGGGTCGCCGACCGCGACCCGGCCCGGCTCGAGCACCTCGCCGTAGACCCCGAAGGCCAGCGGCTCGGTGGTGTCCAGGCCGCTGCGGTAGAAGCGCAGCAGGTCGAGCATCGGGACGTCCGGCGTCCCGGTCTCGGGATGGCGCTGGGTGGTCAGGCAGCGACCGACATGCCCGCGCACGCGCACGAGCGCCGCCCCGACGCGCAGCGTCTGCCCGACCCAGGTGTCCTCGTCGTGGGCCTCCGCGAGCCCGTCGACCTCGACAAGCATGCGGAAGCGGCGCGCGTCGACGTGGTCTGACGCCAGCCGCTCGATCGCCCGCAGCGACGCACGCGAGATGAAGCTCGCCGCGCCGCCACGCCCGCGATCCAAGGCCTTGCGATGGACGCCCTCGACGACGCGCAGGCGGCGCCCGACGTGCTCGGAGAGCGCGCGGCCGAAGTCGCCGGCCAGCTCGCGCGCGGGCGTCGGGCGCGAGAAGAACGTCGTGGCCAGCGTCTCGTCCGCGAGAGCGATCGGACCCTTCACCGTCCTTCCGTCGGGGAAGGCGAGCCCGAGCTCGTCGCCGTCGAGCGTGGCGACGACCTCGTGGAGGAGGCCGAGCTGCTTGCCGTTGACCATCCGGCCGCGCTCGTCGACGAGGTAGAAGCGCCGGTCGTCCGCGACGCCGGTCGCGGTCAGCTCGATCGCGTCGCGGGCGACGACGCGCAGCCCCTTGACGGGCGTCGTCTGCAGCGCGGCCACGGTCGGCGAGGGCATGCCGGCAAGGATGCCAATGTGGGCCGACCGGCGATCCGTTCGGGCGGCTTGCGGTATCTCTACTGTGCGAATGATCGGCCGCCGGGGCAGGAAGGAAGTTGGGCGTGGGTTCCTGCCGGGGGCAGTGGCACTGCTCGTCCTCGCGCTCGCGCTCGGTGCGGCGTCCGCCGCGCAGGCCCGCGTCACGCTCGTCGCGACCGGCACGCCGGAGCTGGCGTTTCTCGGCATTCCCGGCAACGACGTCGTCGCGCGGCTCGCGCTGCCGGGGCCGGCGCGCGCGGTCGCGGTCACGCGCGACGGCGCCCGCGGCTTCGTCTCGGCCGGCAGCGAGGTCGTCGCGGTCGACGTCAACACGCGCTTGGAGACCGGCCGCAGCGCGATCGGCGCCGGCCAGCCGGAGATCGCCGACATCGACCTCTCGCGGCGCGGCGAGACGCTGTACGTCGTGCGCGGCGCGCAGCTGCTCGTGCTCGACGCCCAGACGCTCGCGCAGCGCGGGGTGATCGAACTGCGCGGCGAGGGCCGGCAGCTCGCACTCGCCAACAACGGCGGCGCCGCCGCGGTCACGCTGCGCAGCGGCCGCGTGGCGATGCTGTCGCTGGGCACCGGCGCGCTGCTGCGCCGCGTCAAGCTCAAGGACGCGACCGGCGTGGCGATCGCCGACAACGGCCTGACCTACGTCACCGCCCGCGGCCGCCTGCGCGTCATCGCGCGCGGCCAGCGACGCGTGCGCAAGAAGGCGATCAAGCTGCCCGCCGGCGCGGGCGGGGCGCTGACGCTGTCGCCCGGCCGCTCGCGCGTGGTGGCGGCGGCGGTCTCGGGCGGGACGTCGGGCGCCATCGTCGAGCTGCGCAACGCGCGGGTGCAGCGCATCGTCGCCGGGCGCGGCCCCGGGCGCGCCGCGTGGTACCCCGACGCCAGCCGGATCGTCGTCGCTGACGGCGGCGCCTCCGCGGTGTCGCTGATCAGCCCCTTCTCGCGGGGCCGGATCGGGCTCGTGACGCTGCCCGGCACGGCGCCGAGCGACCTCGTCGTGCAGCCCGGCCTGGCGCTCATGAGCGGCACCGAGGCCGCCGACCGGATCACCGGCACGCGCGGCGACGACCGCATCGACGGGCTCGGCGGCGACGACCTGCTGCGCGGCGGTCGCGGCCGCGACGTGCTCGACGGCGGCCCGGGCAACGACACGCTCTCGGGCGGCAACAACAGCGATGGGATCGACGGGGCCGAGGGCAACGACGTCCTGACCGGCGGTACCGGCAACGACGAGATGCGCGGCGGCGCCGGCGCCGACAGCCTCAACGGCGGCACCGGCAACGACTCGCTGCAGGGAGAGGACGACGACGACGCGCTCGACGGCGGCGACGGCGACGACACGATCACCGGCGGCAACGGCAACGACACGATCGTCGAGAAGGGCTTCGGCGACGACAAGCTGCTCGACGGCGGCCCCGGCAACGACGTCATCCGGGGCGGACGGGGCTCGGACCAGATGATCCTCGGCGGCGAGGGCGACGACGAGCTCTACGGCGAGACGGGCTCGGAGCGCATCCTCGGCGGCCCCGGCAACGACCTCATCGACGGCGGCCGCGCGGGCGATCGACTCGAGGGCGACGAGGGCGACGACGTCATCAAGGGCGATGCCGGCAACGACCACCTCTACGGCCGCGACGGCAACGACAAGCTCGACGCCGGCTCGGGCACCGACAACCTCTTCGGCGAGGCCGGCAACGACGAGCTCGTCGGCGGCACGGGCATCGACCGGTTCGACGGCGGGCCCGGCGACGACGTCATCCGCGCCGCCGACGACAGTCCCGACATCGTCGTCTGCGGCGACGGCAACGACACCGTGTACGTCGAGGCCGACGCCCCGACGCGCGACGTCCTGACCGGCTGCGAGACCGTCATCCCGATCGCCGCCGAACCCGACAACGACACGACGGCGGTCATCACGATCCGCGGCACGCGCAACCCCGACCGGCTCGTCGGCACGGCCGGCGACGACTCGATCTTCGGACGCGGCGGCGCCGACCGGATCTACGGCATGGCGGGCAACGACTACGTCGACGGCGATGCGAACCACGACCGCCTGCACGGCGGCGACGGCGACGACCTCATCGCCGGGCGCAAGGGCAACGACACGATCTGGGGCGACGCCGGCAACGACCGCATCACCGGCGACCGCGGCCGCGACCGGATCCTCGGCGGCGCGGGCAACGACACGATCTACGGCAACTACGACAGCGACACGATCGACGGCGGCACCGGAAACGACCGCATCAACGTCGTCCACGGCGGCACCGACACCGTGGTGTGCGGGCGCGGCAAGGACGTCGTGTTCGCCGACCCGCGCGACAAGATCGCCAAGGACTGCGAGAGCGTGCGCCGCTAGTAGTGGTCTGGCGAGGCGACGCGCCGCAGCGTCCCGAACACCGACTCCGCGGTCGCGCGCTCCAGGTGGCGCGCACGGCCCTCGCCGCCCGAGCCGACGGTGACCGACAGGTCGGCGAGCGCCGCGCGGGCCTGCAGCCGGGTGTGGATCACGGCGTGCTGCTGCAGGCGCCGGCGCCGGGCCAGCAGCGTGCGTCGCGCCAGGCGCGCCTCGCGCACCACGACGACGCTGTCGGCCACCCGCACGCCGCAGGCGCGGTAGGCGCGCACGCCCACGAGCGCGCCGGCCAGCGCGAGCAGCGGCCCGGCCGGCCATGCCGCGGCGTCGACCGTGACGGCGGGGACGGCGCCGACGAGCGCGCCGGTGCCCGCGCGCCAGAGCACGAAGCGGCGCAGCGCCCGCGGCGGCGGGCGCTCGAGCTCGCCGGCCGCGAGCGTCAGCTCCGGGACGAGCCGCGCGATCACGCGCTCGGCCTCGCTGCGGCGCACGAGCGGCAGCAGCGTGCGGCCCGCGGCCGGCTCGCCGCCGTGCGCGGCGCTCTCGATCCGCAGCGCGGCCAGGCCGAGCGGCCCGCGCGACAGCCCCTCGACGATGACGACGCCGTCGATGCGCTCGAGCGGGATGCTGATCGCGCGGCGGGCCAGCAGGCCGCGGCGGATGCGCAGCAGCCGCCCGTCGCGCTGCACCTCGAAGCCCGCGAACACGACGATCGCCGCCAGGAACGCGAGCACGTAGCCCGCGCCCAGCACGCCCGCGGCGGCCAGCGCGACCGCGCCCGGCGAGTCGAGGCGCGAGATCAGCCCGCCGCCGTTCTCCTCGACGTCGATGGCGTTGTGCAGCAGCGCGTAGGCGCCGGCGACCGCCGACACCGCGACGCTGATCTGCGGCCCGGTCAGCGCGGCCAGCAGCAGGCCGCGCAGGCCCAGGGCGACGAGCTCGTCGGGCGGGGCGGGCGCGGGCTGGCCGAGCGCCTGGCGCAACCGGGCGGCCTCCGCGTGGGTGACGGCGGTCAGGACGATCTCGTCTGCGTCCGAGGCACCCGCGACCTGCACGCGCAGTTCGACGACGCCGAGCAGCCGCTGCAGCGGGCCGGTCGTCGTGTCGACGGACTGCACGCGGGCGCTCGGAACGATCTTCTCGTCGGGGGTGAAGACGCCGGAGCGCCGGTGCAGCGCGGGCCCGTCGATCCAGTACGTCGTCCGCCGCCAGCCGACGTAGCCGATCGCGGCGCCGCCGGCGATCCCGGCCAGGGTCAGCAGCACCGCCGTGCCCGGCGCCGTGCCGCGGACGATCGCCACGAGCACGATCCCGCCGACGAGCTGCAGCGCCGCGCGCAGCGCGTCGACCGCGATCGCCGCCGGGTGCAGGTGGCGTGGCGCCTCAGAGGTCATCGGGCGTCTGCAGGCGAGCGAGGATGCGGTCGCGCACGTCGTCGGCCCGCGCGGGCACGAGGCCCGGGATCGTCGTGGCGTCGGCCGCCGTGTGCACGTGCAGCCGCACGATTCCGAAGAGGGCCGTCCAGCCCGTGCGCTGCACCGCGACGTGCTGGATGCGCGTGAGCGGCACGATCGTCCGCGTGACGCTCCAGACGCCCTGGACGATGTCGAGCTCTTCGTCGTCGAGCTCCCAGCGCCAGCGGTCGTGCTTCATGCGCGGAAGGACGAGGACCGCGGCGATCTCGCCGAGCGCGGCGGCCAGCGGCAGCCAGGGCATGAGCTCGTCGATCCACGCGGCGATCGCGAACGCGGTCGCGACGACGACGAGCGCGGCGAACGCCGCCTCCCATCGCCACATCGCGCGAACCCCGTCGGCCAGCGGCTGCGTCGGGGCGGGCCGCGCGTCCTGCGTCACCCGGCAGTCATAGCACGCGGCGGCCGGCGCGCCGCGCGCCGGCCGGCCGCGGGCTCTGCGGCTATCGCGCGGGCTTCGCCGGGCGGCTGGCCGCGAAGGCCGCCTTCACGGCCGCCGTCTCGAGGCCGAGCTGCTGGGCCACCGCGGCGTACGTCGCGGCCTCGCGGGCGGCGTGCGCGGCCCGGTGGTCGGCTTCGATCTTCGTGAATGCGGCCCGCACGGTCGCGGCGTCGAGGTTCAGCCCGCTCGCCAGCGCGGCGATGAGCTTCGTGTTGCTCGGCTTGGCGCCGCGCGCCGCGCGCCGCGCGCCCTGCGTACCACGCGCGGGCTTGGCCGGGCGGTTGGCGGCGAGGATCTCCTGGACGTCGGCGACGTCGACGCCGAGCGCGGCGGCGAGCTCGCTCGCCATGCCGTCGGCGCCGCGCGCGGCCCGGGCGGGCTTCGCCGGACGGTTGGCCTCCAGCGCCGCGCGCAGCTGCGCGGCCGTGACGCCGAGGGTCGACGCGATCTTCGCCAGCGAGGCGCTGTTCATCGGGCCGCCCTGCGCGGAGCGGACGGAGCGGTCGGGTCGGGCGCCGTCGCCGGTGGCGGCCTGGGCGGCGCCGAGCCCGCCACCGCCGAGCAGTGCGGCGGCGGCGACGAGGGCGGTGGTCTTGCGGATGCGGGACATGGTTCCTCCTGGATCGGGTGCGTGCTGTGCGAGCACCATCGATCCCGCGCCTGGGAGGACGCTGGGAGGCAGCTGGGACTTCCCTTCAGATGACGCGCTGCTGCGACGGCGACGCGCCGAGCGCGTCGGCCTCGAGACCGACGATCTCCCCGATCCGGGCGCGGGCCTGGCGCTCGTCCGGGGCGGGGACGTTCTTGACGATCAGCGGCGCGTCCTTGCCGTAGACCGCCTCGTTGCCCGGCTCGACGATGACCCCGTCGATCGCCTCGAGCTCGGCGCGCGCCTCGGCGCCGAGCTCGTGCCAGGAGGGGATGCCGATCGAGAAGACGTGGCGGATGCCGCGGGCGGCGTCGAGCGCCCCGTGGACGCGGTCGACGCCGATCCCGTAGCGCTCGGCCAGCGCCGCGGCGTCGGCGCGATCGATCTCGCTCTCGTGGGCGCCGATGTGCCGCGCCGCGTCGGACTTCGCGAGATCGCAGAGGTCCATGAGGAACTGCTCGAGCTCGAACTCGCTGCGCACGGGCGCGTCGAAGCCGAAATGCATGATCGAGCGCCCGCTCTGGCCCCCGGACCACGCGAAGCGCCCGTCGGTGACGTGGTGCTCGAGCAGGTAGCGCATCTGGAACGCGTCCTGCTCGGCGGCCGCATCGGCGTAGGCGGCGAGCGCCTCGAGCGCCTCGGCGCTCTGCGGGTAGCGCGGGTCGTCGGGGTTCTCGGCGGCGATCGCGCGGTGCGCGGCGGCCTGCTCGCGCAGGTACTCGGAGATGGCGTTCACGGCGGGGATGATCGCGTACCGCGGGGGTGTGGCGAATCGTTCGCGCCGAGCGCGATCCATCCGCCACACCCCACGTCGGGTGCGCCGCAGCCGTCTAGGCCCGTGACGCCGCCGCCGTCTGAGTGGCCGGGCGCGCCGTCTGGCCGCCCCGCGGCAGCCATGCCAGCCCGCGCGGGAGGTACCAGTTCCAGTCGCCCAGCAGCTTCATCGTGGCGGGCAGCAGCACCGCCCGCACGATCGTGGCGTCGATGAGGATCGCGGCCGCCAGGCCGACGCCCATCTGCTTGAACTCGATCGCGCCGAGCGTGGCGAAGATCGCGAACACCGCGATCATCACCGCGGCCGCGCTGGTCACGACGCCGGCCGTGGACTTGATGCCCTCGGCGACCGCCCGATCGGTCGTCGCGCCGCCGAGCACCGCCTCGCGGATGCGGCTGATGATGAACACGTGGTAGTCCATCGACAGGCCGAACAGCACGACGAAGAGAAACAGCGGCAGCCATGACGTGATCCCGCCGACCGCCTCGGTGCCGAGCAGCGACGCGCCCCAGCCGTGCTGGAAGACGAGCGTCAGCACGCCGTAGCTCGCGCCCACCGACAGGAGGTTGAGCACGATCGCCTCCAGCGGGATGACGACCGAGCGGAACGTCACGAGCAGCAGGATGAACGCCAGGCCGAGGACGAAGCCGAACACGATCGGCAGGTGGGCCTTCATCGCGTCGTTGAAGTCCTTGCTGCCGGCCGTCATGCCGGTGATGTCGACCGTCGTGCCGGGCACGGCGGCGATCGTCGCCGGCACGACCTCGTCGCGCAGCGCGGCCAGCGAGGCCAGCGCCTCCTGGCTCTCGCCGGTGCCCTGCAGCGGCAACTCGACGATCGCGAGGTCCTTGGCCGGGTTGACCTGGACGCCGATCGGCTCGGACATGCGGCCGGTCGCGACCGCCTGCTCGCGCAGCCGCTCGATCCCCGCCTGCACCGCCGGCGCCGTGACGTCGGCCGCGCGGACGACGACCTGGGCGGGCTCGGTCGTGCCGGGGAACGCCGCCTGCACGCGCTCGTAGGTGCCGCGCACCGGCACGTCGGCCGGCAGCCCCTCGATGCCCGAGGACTGCGTGTGCATCCCCAGCGCGGGCAGGGCGATCGCGACGAGCACCAGCGTCGCGAGGCCGGCGGAGACCTTCGGCCGCGCCAGCACGCGGTCCAGCACCCAGCCCCAGGCCCGCTAGCGCCCGCCGCCGCGATGGCGCAGGCGGCCGATGACCGGCACGCGGCCCTTCTCCGTCCAGCCCCGCTCGCCCAGCCACGACAGCATCGCCGGCAGGAACGTCAGCGACCCGACGACCGCGACGGCCACGACGATCATCGTGCCGACGCCGAAGGAGATGAAGACGGCCGAGCCCGACAGGAGCATCCCGGCCATCGAGATGAGCACGATGAAGCCCGACACGACGATCGCGTGGCCGGACGTCGCGGCCGCCGCGTTGAGCGCCGCCTGCGGCCCGCTGCCCTTGTCGCGCTCCTCCATCTCGCGCCGCACGTAGAACATCGAGTAGTCCACGCCGACGGCGAGGCCGATGAGCAGGATGACCGAGCTGATCTGGTCGGCGACCGGCGTGAGCTGGCTGATCGGCCCGAGCAGGCCGAGCGTCGCGCCGACCGCCGTCAGGCCGAGCAGCAGCGGCAGGCCCGCGGCGACGAGCGCGCCGAACGCGAGCAGCAGGATGAAGAGCGTCAGCGGGATCGACAGCGTCTCGGCGCGCTTGAAGTCGTCCTCCATCGCCTGGCCGAACGCCTTCTCCGCCGAGGCCGAGCCGATCTGCTCGACGCGCAGTTGCGGGTTGGCCCGCTGGACCGCCGCGGTCGCGGCGAGCGTCGCGTCGACGCGGTCGCCGGCCTGGTCGTCGTCGCCGGCGATCTCGAAGGACAGCAGCGCCGAGCGCCCGTCCTCGGACACCATCCCCGCGACGCCGTCGTGAAACGGCGAGACGACCTGCTCGACGTACGGCACGGCGCTGAGGCGCCGGTCGAGCTGGGCCGCGGCCCGCTCGAGCGCGGCCCGCGAGCCGTCGCCGGCTCGAGCCTGCAGCAGCACCTGCTCGCCGCTGGTCTCGCGGAAGCCGGCCCGGTCGACCGCCATGTCCGCCGCGCGTGATGAGCCGTTGCCCATCTCGGCGTCGCTGAGAGAACTCGTGCCGATCATGCCACCGCCGACCGTCGCCGCGACGACGAACGCGATCCAGCCGAGGATCGCGATCCTGCGGTGCTGTGCGCTCCAGCGGCCTGCCCGTGCTGCGAGATTCGTCGGTCTCATGACTGCTCCCCGGTCGAAAGTGATTGTGCGCTCACTCTCGCCCGCGGAGGCCGCGAAATCGCTGCGGTGGACCGGCGAAACGGGGTGGGGCTAGCCCCCGACTGCGGCGTCCGGCCTGCGGGGTGTCAGCCCGCCGGGCCTACTGCGACAGCGACGCTTCGTAGCCCGCGGCGTCCAGCAGCGCGTCGATGTCGGCCGGGTCGCCCGGCTCGACCTTGGCGATCCAGCCGCCCCCGTACGGATCGCTGTTGATCAGGCCCGGCTGGGCCTCCAGCAGCGGGTTGACCGTCATCACCTTGACGACGAACGGGAGCTTGAGGACCTTGGCGCCTTCGTCGCCGCGAATCCGGCACAGGACGAGATCGGCCTTGAGGATGTCGCCGGGGTAGGGCAGCTCGACGAAGCCGACCGGACCCAGCTGGTCGGCGGCGGTCTGCGTGATCCCGATCGTCACGAGCTTCTCGCGGTCGCGCACCCATTCGTGCGTTTCGGTGTAGCGCAGGTTCTCCGGAAAGGTGGCCATGCGGAGAACATAGGCCATGGCGGGCCTCAGCCCGCGCCGGCGCGCAGGTAGGCGAGGACGGCCAGCACGCGGCGGTGGTCGTCGTCGCTGGCGGGCAGGTCGAGCTTGGCGAAGATGTTGCGCACGTGCTTCTCGACGGCGCCGCCGCTGACGACGAGCGCCCGCGCGACGGCCGCGTTCGTGCGGCCCTCGGCCATGAGCTCGAGCACCTCGCGCTCGCGCGGCGTCAGCGAGGCGAGCGCGCCGTCCTCATCGCCGCCGGCCTGGCGCGCGCGCATGAGCTCGGCGACGACCTCGCGGTCCAGCGCGGTGCCGCCGTCGGCCACGCGCTGCACGGCGTCGATGAACGAGCGCACCTCGCCGACGCGCTCCTTGAGCAGGTAGCCGACGCCCGCCTCGCCGGAGGCCAGCAGCTCGGCGGTGTAGACCGGCTCGACGTACTGCGAGAGGACGAGCACGCCGAGCCCGGGATGGCGGCGGCGCGCCTCGATCGCCGCGCGCAGCCCCTCGTCGGTGAACGTCGGCGGCAGGCGCACGTCGACGATCGCCAGGTCGGGCTTGTGGCCGGCCACGATCCGCTCCAGGCCCGGCCCGTCCTCGGCCTGGGCGACGACGTCGATGCCGTTCTCGCGCAGCAGCGCGACGATCCCCTCGCGCAGCAGCGCGAGGTCCTCGACGATCACCGCCCGCATGGCAGCTGCGCTCTGACCGTCGTGCCGCCGCCGGGCGGGCTCGTCACCGACAAGGTCCCGTCGAGCGCCTCGACGCGGCTGCGCAGTCCGGTCAAGCCGCTGCCCGCCGGGTCGGCGCCGCCCGGCCCCTCGTCGGCGATCTCCAGCACCAGGGTGTCATCGCCGTCGAGTGTGACGCTCACGTGGGCCGGTGCGCCGTCGGCGTGCTTGGCGACGTTCGTCAGCGACTCGGCGACGACGAAGTACGCGGCGGTCTCCACGACCGGCAGCGGCCGGCGGTCGGGGTCGGCGTCGATCGTCACGCCGATCGCCGAGCGCCGCGCGAGCGCCTCGATCGCCGCCTTGAGGCCGCGGTCGGCGAGGATCGGCGGCGCGATGCCGCGGGCCAGGTCGCGCAGCTCGGCGATCGCCAGGCTGGCGTCCTCGCGGGCGGCGCGGACGAGCGCCGCGGCCTCGGGCTGGTCGGCCAGGCGCTCCTCGGCGCGGCCGAGGTTCATCGTCAGCGCGACGAGCCGCGCCTGCGCGCCGTCGTGCAGATCGCGTTCGATGCGCCGCAGCTCGGCGGCCTGGACGTCGAGCGCGCCCTGCCGCGTGCGGGTCAGCACGTCGACGCGCTGCACGAGCTTGCGGCGGTCGACCCACGGCAGGCGGTCGCCGTAGAGGACCAGGGCGCGCAGCGCCAGCGCGGTGCCCATCCCGAGCATTGGCCAGATCGGCCACAGGTAGCCGAACCCCGTCAGCGCCCAGATGACCCACCCGTAGCCCGCGATGAGCGCGCAGAACTCGACCTTGACGCGAAAGCTGCGCTCGCGGTCGCGGCGCGCCGCCCAGGCGCGCACGGCGATGGCGTGCAGCGAGACCGTGACCGCGAGGCCGAACCACACCCAGACCGGCCAGAAGTAGCCCCCGGTGGCGATCCAGATGATCGTCACGACGAGGCCGGCGAGCAGCGCCAGCGAGACGTGCAACTCGAACGGCGGACCGAGCGGCGGGCCGGTCGCCGGCACCGGCGCGGGGGTGGACGCCACCTCGCCGCGCGGGCGCAGCACGAAGCGCATGGCCGCGATCTCGGTGGCGGTGATGGCGCGCACGAGCCAGCCGCACACGGGGACGAGGAGGAGTCCCACCGCCGTGGTGGCGAGCGCGAGCGGGAAGGTGTCGATCGCGAAGTCGCCGTCCGGCAGCGCCCAGTACCACGCGGGCATGGCGACCATCCCGGCCACGCCGGCCCACAGCCCGACGGCGAGCCCCGCGGTCATCGGGCCGATCCAGCCCCAGCCCGCCGCCCAGGCGAAGTCGCGCCAGGTCGAGCCCTCGCCGATGAGCTCGTGCAGCCGCGCGGCGTACGAGCGCGGCTCCTCGCTCAGCGGGCGGTAGCGCTCCTCGATCGGCTCGCCGAGGACGATCGCCGCGCGGCGGCGCTCGACGCGCGCCAGCCAGCGCATCGCCAGCAGCGTCCCGAGGGCGGCGAAGAGCCCGACGTAGGTGATCGCCATCACGAAGCTGACGATGGAGCCGATGCTCCACAGGACGATCGCGATCGTCGCGGTCAGCAGGCCGGCGAGGTTGAAGAGCACATCGCGGCCCCAGCGCGTGGCGTGGGTGTGGATCGCAGATTTCGACACGACCAGCAGGATCGTCCCACGCGGCGCGCGGCGCGATGACGCCTGTCGGTGTGTCGGGGTGGGGAGAACCCCCGTTCGCGGAGCCTGGCCGCGCAGCGACCCGCTCAGGCCTTGACGTTGCGCAGCGGCGGCTGGCGCCCGGCCGGCTGATCCGGGCGAGTGCACTCGCGCGGTGGCGGCAGCGCGCGCGAGACGACCTTGCCGGCGGTCTCGAGCTCGACCGCCTCGCCGTGGTGCTCGACGGTCAGCGGCTCGCCGTCGAGCAGCTCGTAGCGCGCCTCCTTGCCGAGGACCGTGACGCGCAGGCGCCGGCCGCGGTACAGCAGCCGGAAGCGCAGGCGCGACAGGCGGGCGGGCAGGCGTGGCGCGAACGTCAGCGTCTCGCCGTGGTCGCGCATGCCGCCGAAGCCCGCCACGGCGACGAGCCACGAGCCCGCCAGCGCCGCGAGGTGGACGCCGTCCTTGGTGTTGAAGGCCAGGTCGCGCAGGTCGATGAACGCGGTCTCGCCGAGGTAGTCGTAGGCGAGGTCGACGTGGCCGACCTCGGCGGCGACGATCGCCTGCACGCACGCCGACAGCGACGAGTCGCGCACGGTGATCGACTCGTAGTAGTCGAAGTCGCGGGCCTTCTGCTCGGCGCTGAAGCAGTCGCCGCAGGCGTACAGCGCGAAGACGAGGTCGGCCTGCTTGACGACCTGGCTGGAGTACAGCAGGTAGTAGGGGTAGTGCAGCAGCAGCGGGTAGTGCTCGGCCGGCGTGCCCGCGAAGTCCCAGTGGCGATAGCGGGTGAACTGCTCGGACTGCTGGGTCACCCGCAGATCGTCGTCGTAGGGGATGACGATCGCGTGGGCGGCGTCGCGCCAGCTGGCGACCTCCTCCTCGTCGACGCCGAGCGCCGTCGCCTCCTTGGGGTGGCGCGTGGAGAGCGCCGCGGCGATGCGCAGGTTTCGCGCCGCCATGAGGTTCGTGTAGACGTTGTTGTCGGCGATCGAGGTGTACTCGTCGGGCCCGGTGACGCCGTCGATGCGAAAGCCGCCCGCGGCGTCGTGGTGTCCGACCGAGCGCCACAGCCGCGCGGTCTCGACGAGCAGCTCGAGCGCCGGGCCGGTCTCGAATGCCTCGTCGCCGGTCGCCGCGAGGTAGCGCCGTGCCGCGTCGGCAATGTCGGCGTTGATGTGAAACGCCGCGAGGCCGGCGGGCCAGTAGCCCGAGCACTCGCTGCCGGAGATCGTGCGCCAGGGAAACGTCACGCCCTGCAGGCTCAGCTCGCGCGCCCGCGCTTGGGCCAGCGCCAGCGTCGAGTGGCGCCACAGCAGCGCGTCGCGCGCCGCATCCGGCGCCACGTAGGTGAGCACCGGCAGCGTGTAGGTCTCCATGTCCCAGAAGGAATGGCCGTCGTAGCCTCGGCCGGTGAGCCCCTTGGCCGGGATCGCCCGCCCTTCGGCCCGCGCCGCGGCCTGCAGGACCGAGAACACCGCGAAGCGCATCGCCTGCTGCAGGGCGGGATCGCCGTCCAGCTCGACGTCGGCGCGCGCCCAGAAGTCGTCGAGGTACTCGCGCTGCGAGGCGACGAGGCCGTCCCAGCCGGTGTGCATGGCGGCGGCCAGCGCCGCGTCGACCTGGTCGCGGATCGCCGGCAGCGAGCGCCGGCTCGACCAGCCGTAGGCGATGAACTTCACGATCCGCAGCGTCTCGCCCGCCTCGAGGTCCGTGGCGAACGTCACGCGCGCGAGGTCCTTCTCGCTCTCGGCGCCGGTGACGATCTCGTTGGGGCCCTGCACCACGTGGTCCATCCCGGCGGCCATCCGCAGCTTCGAGGCGCGGGTGATGTGCGCGAGGCCGGCGCGCAGCTCGTGGTGGCCGTTCCACTCGGCCTGCAGCGGCCGGCGCAGCGCGGCGGCGGCACGCGGGTCGTTGTTCGTCGCCTCGGGCACGGGCTCGTTGGCGATGAGCTCGGACTGCACGACGATCCGGGCCGGTTCGCCGTCGGCCTCGACCTCGTAGGAGATCGCGGCGACGGCGCGCTGCACGAACGAGACCAGGCGCGTCGTGCGCAGGATCACCGCCTGCCCCGCCGGGGAGCGCCAGTGCACCTCGCGGCGCAGCACGCCGGCGCGGAGGTCCAGCGCGCGCTCGTGGCGCTCGACGCTGCCGTAGCGCAGGTCGAACGGCTCGTCGTCGACGAGCAGGCGCAGGACCTTGCCGTTCGTGACGTTGATCATCGTCTCGCCGGACTCCGGGTCGCCGTAGGCGGCCTCGGCGTAGGGCAGCGGCCGGGTCTCGTAGAAGCCGTTGAGGTACGTCCCCGAACGCCCCGCCGGCTCGCCCTCGTCGAGGTTCCCGCGCAGGCCGATGTGGCCGTTGGACAGTGCGAAGATCGACTCCGTCTGCGACAGCAGGTCGAGCTGCAGCCTCTGCTCGGGGATCGTCCAGGGGTCGACGCCGTAGACGTCCTCACCGATCATGGGTGCACCCTGCCGGCGCCTGATCCACCGTCGACCCGTTCGCGTCGAGCGCCATCAACGCCTCCAGCTCCTCGCGCAGCCAGCCCATCAGCAGCGCCACGTCGGGCATCTGCTCGCGGTCGGCCACGATCCCGACGTCGAGATGGCCCATGTAGCTCATGACCGTGATGTTCAGGCCCATCCCGTGGGTGATCACCGACACCGGGTAGTTGGCCTCCAGCCGCGCCCCCGCGAGGTACAGCGGAAACTGCGGGCCGGGCACATTGGAGATGACGCAGTTCCAGACCGGCCGGCCGGGGCGGCTCGTCGCGATCCCGAACGTCAGCCGCGCCGCGCGCGAGAAGACCGCCGGCGGGATGAAGTGGTTGGCGTCGGCGAGCAGGCCGGCCGGCAGCGCGCGGTGGCGCTCCTTCATGTCGCCGAGCGCGTCGTGCGTGGCCGCCAGGCGCGCCACCGGGTCCGCGACGTTCGTCATGAGCGGCGCGGCCATGAGCATGATCTTGTTGCCGTAGGTGCCGAACTCGTCCTGCGTGCGCACGGAGACGGGGATCTGCGCGACGAGCGGCGCCTCGGGCAGCTCGTCGTGGGCGATGAGCCAGCGCCGCACGGCGCCCGCGCACATCGACACGATGACGTCGTTGACCGTGGAGCCGCGCGCGTTCTTGACGCTCTTGACGTCGTCGAGCGAGAGCTGTCCGAACGCCAAGCGCCGGTGTGGCGAGATGCGCCCGCTGAACGTCGTCTTCGGCGCCACGAGCTGGGTGCGCTGGACCGGCCCCTCGTGGCGGGTGAGCGCATGCTGGGCACTCTGGGCCAGGCGGCTGAGCGCGCCCAGGCCGGGGATGACCTTGAACTGCGTCTCCTCGAGGTTCGGCAGCGCGGACGGCAGCGCTCGCAGCGCGCGCAGCGGGTAGCGCGCCGCGCCGGCCAGCCCCTGCACGAGCATGCCGAGGTCGCCGGGCACCGGCGCGTTGTCGCCCCACGGCCCGGACGTCTCGATCTGGCGGATCTCCGGCGTGAGGTCGAGCAGCAGCCCGAGGATCTCCGCGCCGGAGAGCCCGTCGATGACCGCGTGATGGATCTTCGTGAACATCGCCACGTGCCCGGACTGCAGGCCGCTGATGAGATACAGCTCCCACAGCGGCCGGGCGCGATCCAGCGGCCGCGAGACGAGCCGTGCCACCTGCTCGGCGAGCTGCGCGTCGGTGCCCGGCGCGGCGAGGCCGAGCTCGCGGACGTGGAAGTGCAGGTCGAAGTCGGCGTCGTCGACCCAGTAGGGGTAGTCGAGGCCGAGCGGCACCTCGCGCAGCCGCCAGCGCAGCGGCGGCAGCAGCGGCAGGCGATCGGTGATGAGCGCCTCGACGTCGGCGAGCGTGAGCGTGCCGGTCGCCGTCGTCGACGGGTCGAGGATCGCGACGCTGCCGACGTGACCCGTCTGGCTGCGCGTCTCGAGGGCCAGAAACTGCGCGTCGAGGCTCGTCAGCTGGCGCATCGCCGGACCATGCTAACCCGGTCCGGCGCGCAGGAACGAGCTATCCGACGGGCACGAGCGGCGCGCGCCCGTTCCCGGCGGTGGCCGCGCGTCCCCCGCGGCGGCCGCCCGATGCCGGCGGTCGCTCAAGCACCGCCTCCGGGCCCGCAGCCGGCCGTCTCACGGCCGGTGCCGCGAGCGTCTGCAGCTCGCTCTCCAGCAGCCCCGGCAGCTCGTGCACCTCGGGCAGCATGTCCGGATCGGCGTAGCAGCCGAAGAAGAGCTCCTGGCGGTAGCGCACCATCCCGATCGCCAGCCCGTGGCCCTGCGCGATCGGCACCACGGAGTAGACCTCGTCGAGCTCGCAGCCGAGCAGATACAGCGAGCCGCGCGGCGCCGGCGACTGCGAGACGGTGAGGTTGAACTGGCGTGCGGTCGCCAGCGCCCGCACGACCGGCGTGCGCAGCGCCGGCGGCACGAGCCCGCCGGCGGTCTCGACGAAGGCCTGCGTGGCCTCGGGGCGGTCGGTGTGCTTCAGCCGAGCGGTCTGCTCGCGCACGAACTCCAGGCGCTCACCGCACGACGCGAGGTGCACCGGAAGCGGCATGTAGACCATCGCGATCTGGTTGCCCGCGCCGTCCTCGCCGTGGCGGCGCATGCTGACCGGCACCATCGTCTTCAAGGGCTCGCGCGGCGCCTCGCCGTCGCGCAGCGCCAGCGTGCGCAGGGCGCCGGCGACCGCGGTCAGGCCGACGTCGTTGAGCGTGCCGCCGTTCCCGCGCGCGGCGCGCAGCAACTCGCGCGGCGCGTGATAGCCGACGAGCACGCGGCGCGGGCCGATGCGCCCGTTGAGCTCAGACTGCGGCGCCGCCGGCAGCACGTCCTCGGCGATCGCGGTCGCGATGAGCTTCGCGCTGCGGGCGGCCGCCCCGGCCGAGCTGCGCGGGTGCGCGACGGCGTCGGCGCCGGCGCGCACGACGGAGACCCCGTCGCCCACGGCCCGCTGCGCGGCGTCCAGCGCCCAGCCGATCGGGCCGCCACGCCCCCGCGGGCGGTAGTCCACCGGCGGGCGGGACGGCAGGTCGGGCTCGGGGTCGACCACCAGCCGCACGATCTGCAGCGCCGCGATGCCATCGACCAGCGCGTGGTGGATCTTGCCGATCATCCCGACGCGGCCGTCCTCCAGCCGGGGCACGAGGAAGATCTGCCACAGCGGCCGCGAGCGATCCAGCGGCGTCGACAGCACGGCCGAGCGCAGGGCCTCGAAGGAGGCGGCGCTGACGCGGTCGCCGGGCTCGGTGAGCTGCACGAGATGGGCGTCGAGATCGAACCGCGCGTCGTCGATCCAGCGCGGCTCGGTCAGCCCGAGGGGAGAGGGGTCCAGCCGCCAGCGACACCACGGCACCTCGTGGACCCGCCCGGCCGCGCGCTCGCGCAGCGCCTCGATCGTCGGCCGCGGCCGGTCGCCGTCCGGCGCGGCGAACACCGCGCTCCAGCCGACGTGCATCGGCGACTGCGGGGTGTCCAGGCGCAGGAACGAGCCGTCGAGCGCCGACAGGCGGCGGACGGACTGGACGGATTGGACGGTCTGCGGGGTCGTGGTGGTCATGCTGCTCCTCCTCGTCCGGACGTGGCGAGCACGGCCGATCGGGTCTCGTAGGTTCCGAGCGGCCCGGCGGCGGCGGGCGCGACGACCGGCAGCGGTGGGCGCGCCGGGCGCGCGCGGCCGTCAGGGCGGCGCAGCGCGCGCAGCTCCTCGTCGATCAGCGCCGCCAGCCGTGTGGCGTCGGGCAGGCCGTCGGGATCGGCGTACAGGCCGAAGTACAGGTGGCCCTCGTAGGGCAGCATCCCGATCGAGAGCGTCTGTCCGGCGGCGATCGGGATGACGGGATAGAGCTCGTCGAGGCGCATCCCGTGCATGAACAGCGCGCTCGGCGGGCCGGGCACGCTGGAGATCGTCAGGTTGAACCGGCCCGGCTGGGCGGCTCGCAGCACCGGCGCGCGCAGCGCGCTCGGCAGCAGGCCGAAGCCGGCGATCAGCGTCTGCGCTCCCTGCGGGCGCGCGCTGTCCTTGAAGCGCTCGGTCTGGCGGCGGACGCGCTCCAGGCGCGCGGCGGGCGAGCGCAGGTCCAGCGGCAGCCACACCGACGTCACCGAGACGCGGTTTCCGAGCGTGGCCGCGTCGTGCGCGCGGCGCATGTTGACCGGCACCATCGCCTTCAGCGGCTCGGGCGGCCGGCCGCGCTCGATCGCCAGCGCGCGCAGCGCGCCCGCGATCGCCGCGAGCCCCACGTCGTTGCGCGTGCCGGGCACGCCGCGGCTGACCTCGCGCACCGCGTCGAGCGCGACGCGATGCTGCACGAGCGTGCGGCGCGGGCCGAGCGGGCGGTTCAGCCCGGAGGCGGGCGCGTGCGGCAGCAGGTCCTGCGAGAGCGCGTGGACGAGCCGGCCGGCGTCGCGCAGCGCGCCGCGGGCGGTCGCGCGGGGGTGCGCCACGGCTTGGGCCACGTCGCGGGCGGCGCTCGAGCACACCTCCGCGCTGTGGACGAACGGGTCGAGCGCGCGTTCCAGCGTCGACGGTGGCGCCGCGGCCTTCCAGCGCGCCGGCGCCGCGCCGTTGCCATCGTCGTCGATATCGAGCGTCAGCAGCGCGATCTGCAGCGCGGCGGCGCCATCGGCCATCGCGTGGTGCACGCGTCCCACCACGCCGAACCGGCCGTCGGCCAGCCGCGGGACGAACGCGAGCTGCCACAGCGGCCGGCGGCGGTCCAGCGGCGTCGACAGCAGCGCGTCGCGCAGCGCGGCGAAGCGCTCGGCGCTCATCGCGTCGTCGGGGTCGGCGAGCGCCACGACGTGGGCGGCGACGTCGAAGCCCGCGTCGTCGACCCAGCGCGGCTCGCCCAGACCCAGCGGCGCGGGCAGCAGACGCTGGCGGCAGCGCGGGACCCACGACAGGCGCGCGGTCACGCGCTCGCGGATCTCCTCGATGGTCGGCGCCGCGCCGTCCTGGGGGGGTGAGAAGATCGCGCTCCAAGCGACGTGCATGTGCGCGTGCGACGACTCGAGCTGGAGAAACGAGGCGTCGACCGGGGAGAGTCGCTCGCCGTGACCGTGGGCGGGCATGCTCGCCAGCCTGGCCCCTCGCGCGCGGGATGTGAACGTGTTCCCCCTCAAGGGCGGGGGCCGACCCCCCGATCGGGGGGAGCCGATGGCGACGACCTGCCCCAGAACACGAACGAGGCCGGGCGCTGAGCGCCCGGCCTCGTCACTGCGGTCGACTAGGACCGACCGATCTAGTCCTTCGTGATGCCCATCTTCTTGAGCGCGGCAGCGGCGTGCGGCGACAGCTGCCCGGTCACCGGCACCTTGGTCGCGAAGCCGGACGGCCAGGCAATCGGCGCGTACTGGCCCAGCGTCGCGTAGCCGCTCGTCGGTGCACCCGGAGGCGGAACCCGCTCGTCCGCCATGAAGTACAGCTCAACCCCAAAAGACTTAGAGAACAATGCATCTCCTCCGTCGTGGTGGCGGATGGATCCGCCGTGGTTCATGTCTCGGATCCGCCCTCCCCCTGAGCGGCGGCCCGTCGTGCCTCCCCCGTCGCCCCGAACGACCCAGAGTGCGGGGTTCCTGCCCTTCTGGCGCCAAAGATACATGGGAACGAGCCAGATAGACAACTGCTTTCGGGGGTTATCCGAACCCCGGCGCTCGTGCAGCCTCCCTAGGCCGTCCGCGGGCGGTGAGGCAGGCTTCGCGCATGGACATCAACGACACCCGGGACCGCCTCATCCGCCTCCAGGCGGAGCGGTATGCGGCCATCGAGCTGGGCATCGAGAGCCCGTCGCCATATCTGACGCGCCTGGAGGCCGCGATCGCGGACGCGCACGTCGAGTACGTCATGAGCGCCGTGCGCGAGATCGCGGTCCTGCGCCGCTCGCTGGCCCGCGCCACGGCGGGCTGAGCCGCTCGCACGTTCGGCCAGGACGGCGTGCCCGGGGCCTCGACCGTCGGGCCATGAGCCTCATGCTCGGCGGCCGGCGCGCCGATGAACATCGCGATGTCCGCTCGCAGCGAACGCGACCGGCTCGCGCGCGAGCTGGAGGCAGCCCGGAAGCGCATCGCCGACCTGGAGGCGGCGATGCTGCGCCGCGGCCGCGACACGCTGACCGCCGTGCTGCGCATCGAGGCGTTTCGCGAGCAGCTCGTCGACGAGCTGCAGCGCACGCGCCGGCGCGGGCTGGAGGGCGCGCTCGTCCTGTTGCAGGTCGACCGCCTCGAGGACGTCCATCGCGACCACGGCTTCGCCGCCGGCGACCAGATGCTCAGCGCGCTCGTCGAGGCGCTGCGCGCCGGGACACGGGCCGAGGACGTGATCGGTCGCACCGGTGCCGACCGCTTCGCGCTGCTGCTGCGCGAAGCCGGCGAGGCCGCCACGGGCGCCTGCGTGGCACGCCTGCTGGGTGACCTCCAGGCGCTCGAGGTCGGTCCGATCCGCGGCATCTCGGTCTCGGCGGGCGTGGCGCTGTTCACCGCGGAGGACGACGATCCGGTGGCGCTGTTCGACACGTCCGGTCGCGCGCTGGCCGACGCGCAGGCCGCCGGCGGGGGACGCGCCGTGATCGCCTCCGGCGACGGCGACGGGCTCGGCGTCAGCGCCGAGCTGCATCGGCGCGACGCCGTCGAGGCGCTGGCCATCGCGCTGCTCGAGCGCGACCGCTACACCGGCGAGCACTCTGAGTCCGTCGTCGACATGGCCGTCGGCGTCGCCCAGAGCCTCGGCCTCTCGGCGGCCCAGGTCGAGGACGTCCGCGCGGCCGCCCTGCTGCACGACATCGGCAAGGTCGGCATCCCCGACGCGATCCTCAACAAGCCCGGGCCGCTGACGCCCGACGAGCGCACGGTGATGGCCGAGCACCCGGTCATCGGCGAGCGGATCCTGCGCGGCATCGGCGGCTTCGCCCCGGTCGCCGACATCGTGCGCCACGAGCACGAGTCCTATGACGGCTCGGGCTATCCCGACGGGCTGGCCGGCGACCAGATCCCGATCGGCAGCCGGATCATCCTCGCCTGCGACGCGTACCACGCGATGACGAGCGACCGGCCCTACCGGGCCCGGATGACGCACGCGGAGGCGTTTCGCGAGCTGCGCCGCTGCGCCGGAGGCCAGTTCGATCCCAACGTCACGGCGGCGCTCGTCGCCCACTTCTACCACGAGCGCTCGGGCCGCCCGATGCTGCGGGCGATCTGATCGGGGGTTCGCCCCGGGCCCCGCGGGTACGACCTTCGTTATCGGCGCTCGACTCTCCCTTGAGGTACCCCGCCACGTCGGCGGTCCCGCACTGTCTCGCGCCGCTGTGCGCGATCGGTTCGCGGGCCGTGTCTCGCCCGACGAGCTCGAGGATCTGCGGGTGATCGTGTCGGAGCTCACGACGAACGCGCTGCTGCACGGAGCCGGCGAGATCCATCTGCTCGTGCAGCTCGACGAGGGCGTCGTCTGTGGCGAGGTGCTCGACGACGGCGGCGGCTTCGCGGACACGGACTCCGCCGGCCGCGCAGGCGGCAACGGCCTGGACATGGTCGGCGCGCTGGCCGAGCGCTGGGGCGTTCAGGACGGCACGAGCCGCGTCTGGTTCGAGCTGGCCGCCTCAGGCGGCGTCCGGCAACCCGTGCGTGGCGACCGCGCGGTCATAGTTGCGCCGTAGCAGCGCGACGACGTCGGCGACGTCGTCGGCCGTCTCGATCCGCCGCGCGGCATAGCCCGGCTTTCCGGGGAAGACCGGGTGATAGTCGATGCGGCCCGCGTCGTGCAGCTCGTGCCAGACGGCCTTCGGGAAGCCGAGGTGCAGGACGTGGTCGCCGTGCAGGTGCCCGAGCTCGCGCCGCCCGAGCGTGAACGCGAACTCGCCGCGCGACCCGGTACCGGCCCGCACGCCGGGCCAGGCCGTGACCGCTTCGGTGATCTGCTCGCTCGCCGTCTGCGTGCGCGTCATGGTGCCTCCTCGAGCTTTCGGTGCTTGTGCCCGCGACACTAGAAGCTCAAGTGCACTTGAAGTCAAGCGCGGCGCGTGCTTTCGTGGCTGCGGATGTCCGAGCTGCTGACGATCGGCGAGGTCGCGCGCCGCAGCGGTGTCGCCGCCTCCGCCCTGCGCTTCTACGAGGAGCGCGGGCTGATCGCCTCGCAGCGGGCGGGCTCGGGGCACCGCCGCTACGCCCGCTCGGTGCTGCGCCGGATCGCGTTCATCGTGTTCGCCCAGCGCGTCGGGCTCACGCTCGAGGAGATCGGTGAGGAGCTGGCCAAGCTGCCGCCCGACCGCGTGCCGACGCGGCGTGACTGGGCGCGCCTGTCGCGCAGCTGGTCGGCGCGGATCGACACGCGCATCGCCGAGCTGGAGCGTCTGCGCGTCGGGCTGACGGAGTGCATCGGCTGCGGCTGCCTGTCGCTGGAGCGCTGCCGGCTGGCCAACCCGGGCGATCGTGCGTCGAGCCTCGGGCCGGGCCCGCGCTACTGGGTCGGCGACCGCCCGCTCGACGCGGCGCGCGACGCCGCGGACGGGCTCACCCGGCGCGACGTTTCTCGTACAGCGCGGCATCGACGCCGCGAACCGTGAGCAGTCGCGCGAACGTGCCCGGCCGCAGGCCGTAGAAGCGCAGCGGTGTCGCGGGCGGCAGGTCGCCCGGAGGCGGGTCTTCGACCATCAGCAGGCCGACGAGCGCAGCGCCGCCCCGGCATCGGCCGGTGTGGCCGCGCTGGCGAACAGCGCGGCGGCGCGTGACGGGGCACAGCGGCTTCAGCACCTCCCGCCAGCGCTGCCCCGGCAACCGGCACAGGTCCGGGATCGGCTCGCCTCGGTGGTAGCCGGTGATCGGGATGTCGTCGTGCATCCGCGGGCCCTCGGGCGAAGTCGCCGGTAGCCGGCGTGCTTGAGAGCGAGTTGGCACACGCGCTGCGCGGCTACGGCGCGATGCAGGTGCCGCTCGTCACGATCGGAGGGCGCGGCCGCCACACCTGTGTCGCCTGTTGCAAACATCCGGAAGGGCGCGTACCGTCGCTCTATGTACGTCCGGCACATAGTCGCGCTGCTGGCGCTGCTCGCCGTGGTTCCAGCGCTCGCGGGCTGCGGCGCCAAGGACCTGTCGACCGCGGCGGTCGCGCAGGCCGCCGACGCGACCGTGGCCGAGGGCGGGATGCGGATCGCGCTGCAGCAGACGCTGACGATGCCGGGTGCCGGGCGCATCGAGACGACCGGCAGCGGCGTGGTGGACACCGCGGGGCAGGCCAGTCACCTCACGCTGAAGGTGACGCGCGCACCCGATGTAGTCGTCGGCGCCTTCGACACGCGCGACCTCTCCACCGAGGTCATCATCGACCACGCCACCGTGTACACGCACTCGGCGCAGCTCAACCAGTTGCTGGGCGCCGGGCGTCGTTGGGTGAAGATCGATGCCGTCGAGATGGCGCGCGCCGCCGGCGTCGACGTCGCTGCGCTTCCGCAGTCCGGTCAGGATCCGGCGCAGGCCATGCGCCAGCTCCGGGCGGTCAGCGGGAAGGTCGAGACCGTCGGCCGCGAGAAGGTCCGCGGTGTCGCCACGACGCACTACCGCACGACGATCGACCTGCGCCGCTACCCGGCGCTCGCGCCCGCCGCCGACCGTGCGGCCGCCCGCGCGGCGATCGACCGGCTCGTCGACGAGATCGGCGTGAGCGAGATCCCGGTCGACGTCTGGATCGGGGAGGACGACCTCGTGCGCCGCCTGCGCCAGAAGCTTCCGCTCGAGATCGCGGGCGGTCCGATCGCCATCGATCAGCGCTTCGAGTTCTACGACTTCGGAGCCGACGTGCGCATCGAGGTTCCGCCGCCGAGCGAGGTCACCGACGTGACGGATCTCGCCGCCTCGGGCGCGGCGACGATCGGCCCCTGACGAGGCTCGGCGGTCGGCGCGGCCTCGGAGGGCAGCTCGAGCTGTCGTCCGGCGCCGGTGTCGACGACGTTCGTGACGCTCAGGCCGATCAGCGTGATCCCCCGGCCGGCGATCGCGGGCGCGGCGGCCGCGAGCAGGGCGCGCGCCTCGGTGAGGATCGGCTCCGGCGCCGCCGTCGCCTCGGGCATCGTGTGCGAGCGCGTCGCGCGGGCGAAGTCGGCGAAGCGCAGGCGCAGCACGACGGTGCGGCCGATGAAGCCGCGCTTCGCCATCCGGCCGGTCACACGCTCGGTGAGGCCGGCCAGCATCTCGTCGAGCTCCTGCCGCGTGCGAGCGTGGGCGCGGGCGCGCCCCAGCGAGCGCTGGGCGCCGAACGACCGCGGCGGCCGGCCCGGCTGCACCGGGGTGCGGTCGCGGTTGTGGGCGAGCGCATGGACGTGGCGCCCAGAGCCCGTTCCGAGCAGCGCGACGAGCGCCGCCTCGCTCGTCTGCGCGAGCTGGCCGACCGTCCGCAGGTCGGCCTCGTGCAGCCGGCGCGCGGTCTTCGGGCCGATGCCCCACAGCTCCTCGACGCGCAGTGGATGCAGGAACGCGCGCTCCTCGCTCGGCGCCACCACGAGCAGCCCGTCCGGCTTCGCCGCGCGGCCGGCCATCTTCGCGACGATCTTCGTGCGCGCGACGCCGACGGTGATCGGCAGGCCCGTCTCCTCGCGCACCTCCGCCCGCAGCCGCTCGGCGATCGCGCGTGCCTCGCCCTTCGTGCGAGCGCGGCCGGTCAGGTCGAGGAACGCCTCCTCGATCCCCATCGGCTCGACGAGCTCCGCGCTGCGCTCGAACACGGCGAACACCGCTCGGCTCGCCGCGACGTAGTCCGACCAGCTCGGGTTCGCGACGATCGCCTGCGGGCACAGCCGCCGGGCCTGCGCGCCGCCCATCCCGCTGCGCACGCCGAAGCGCCGCGCCTCGTAGGACGCGGCCATGACCACGCCGCCGCCGACGATCACGGGCTTGCCGCGCAGGTCCGGGTCGTCGCGCTGCGCGACCGAGGCGAAGAACGCGTCGACGTCGGCATGGAGGATGACGGTGCCGGGCGGGGACACGAACATACGTTCCTATCGGAGCCCGCCGCTGCGGTCAAGCCGCGCACGCCACCTTGTGCCGGGCCGGGTGGCTAGCGGGCCGGCGCGCGCATGTCGAGGTAGCGGACCGGCGCCGGTCCGGGGCACGCGACCGCATGCGGGAGGCCCGGCGCCAGCCCGAGCCAGGTCCCCGGCTCGGCCCGCATCCGGCGGTCGCCCATCGTCAGCGTCAGCTCGCCGTCGAGCACGTAGAGGCACCGGAGGTGATCGGCGTGCGCCTGCGTGGTCGACCCGACGCCCGGATCGCAGCGCACCTCGGTGACGCGCAGCGCCTCGATGTCGGCGAGCAGCGTCACGCGCAGGCCGGGCTCATCGCCGAGCGGCTCGTGCCCGCCGACGACCGCCTCGCTCGTCGGCCGGCCCCCGTCGGGCGGCAGCGGGTGCTGGTCATAGGTGTCCGGCGGCGGCTGCCCGTCGCGCAGCGCGCGCATGAAGTTCGCGAACTGACGCCCCGGCGCGTGGAGGTTGAGGTAGCGGACGTCGCGCTCGCTCGCGTTGCGAAACCCGTGCACGACGAGCGGCGGCACCCGCGCGAGCGTCCCGGCCGGTACCACGACGGCATCGCCGGCCACGCCGAGCCGCAGCGTCAGCTCGCCGTCGAGGACGTAGAAGAGGTCGCTGTGGTGATGGTGGACGTGCAGGTCGGCGCCGTCGCGGCCCGCGGCGAAGCGCGACCAGGTGGCGTGCAGCGAGCCGTGGTCGCAGAGCAGCTCGACGCGCCGGTCCGGCGCGTCGCCGATGATCTCGCCGCCGGCGGGCGGGATGACGATCGGGGTGCTCATGTCCCCAGCGGGCAGGCCATCCGTCAGCGGTACCCCGTCGGATCGGGTGCAAGGCCGGCGTCCTGCACCTCGACCATGTAGCGCCAAGCGTCCGGCTGCGAGCCGTCGACGTCGGTGAAGCCGTACTCGCGGGCGAGGCCGCCGGAGGAGAACGAGCCGCCGTTGCGCTCGGGCAGGCGCGGGTCGGCGGCCAGCGCCGCGACGGCCCGCCCGACGAAGCGCGGGGACTCGGAGATCGCCCGGAAGTGCGGGTTGCCGGTGCTTCCCTCCCGCCACGTCTCCTCGGTGACGCCGTAGATCTCGAGCATCATCTCCGAGCGCAGCCAGCCCGGGGTGAGCGCCAGGGCGGTGCAGCCGTACCCCGCCAGCTCGCGGGACTGCGCGAACGCCAGGCGGATGACCGACGTCTTCGCGAGGTCGTAGAACGCCGACAGGCGATAGTTCGTGGCGTTGTACTCGCGGGTGCCGTCGGTCATCTCGACGACGAGCCCGCCCGGGCGGCGGATGAGCAGCGGCAGCGCGAAGTGGCTCGTGATGAGGTGCGTGTCGATCGCCAGGCGCAGCAGGCGCAGACCGCCCGCGAGGTCGTGCTCCCACAGCGGCGTGTCCCACTCGGCGAGCTTCTCGCCGCCCCAGATGTCGTTGACGAGCACGTCGAGGCGACCCTGCTCGGCGTCGATGCGCTGCACGAGCGCCTCGACCCGGGCCGGCTCCAGATGGTCGACCTCGACCGCGATGCCGGTGCCGCCGGCGGCGCTGACGAGCTCGGCGGTCTCCTCGATCGTCTCCGGCCGGTCGTACTCCGAGCGCCGCTCGCGCGTCGAGCGCCCGGTGCAGTAGACGGTGGCGCCGGCTTCGCCCAGGGCGATCGCGGTCCCGCGGCCGGCGCCGCGAGTGGCGCCGGCGACGAGCGCGACCCGGTTGTTCAGCTGACCTGGCATGGGTGCATTCTCGCTCAGCCGGCCTCGCGGCCGAGCGTGCTGACGGTCTCGCGCACGAGCGCCACCGCGTCCTCGGCGTCGGTGAAGCGGCTGCCGAAGCGCTCGCGCACGCCGGCCTCGAGCTCGGCGACGTCGCGGGAGCCATCCATCGCGTCGAGCACCCATGCGACGACCTCGCCCTTGACGGTCGGCTTCGGCCGGGCGTGCTTGCCGCGCGGCGGCACGCCGCCGGGGAAGCCGTCGGTGGACGTCTGGTCGTAGGACGCCCGCAGCTCGCCGTCGCGCCGGGCGGCGATCCGCCAGCGCCAGGTCGAGCCCTCGGCGGAGGACTCGATGCGCAGCGCGAGCTCGTCGCCGGGCGCGACCGCGATCGGCTTCTGCGCGGGGAAGAAGGCATGCGCCCAGCTCGACGTGACCGCCGGCGGCTCGTTGTCGAGCGCGATCTCCGCGGTCAGCCAGCAGCGAAACCAGCCGCAGATCCCGTGCAGGGCACCGCCGCGCGTGACCGTGACGGTGACCTCGGCAGTGAAGTCGGTCTGCGCGGACTCGTCGAGCGCGGTGCTGAGCAGCCGTGCCGGCGGTGCGAGGAAGTCGTCGGAGTGCAGGTGCGGCATCTGGACGTTGTGGACCTGGCAGTGGCGGATCGGGCCGAAGTCGATGCCGTGGCGGTTGCGCGGGCGGTCGGCGAGATGCTGGTAGACACGATGGTTCTGCACGGCGGCGACGTGCAGCTCGACCGACACGGGGATGCTGCGCCCGCCGGGCCTGAGGAAGCGACGGCGCGCGTCGGCCAGAAAGCCGACCATCCCCTCGCCCACGCCGAAGTTCCACAGCGTCTCGCTCACGAGCACGTCGGCGCGCTCGGGCAGCTCGACGCGGTAGGAGCGATCCGCGAAGAACTCGATGCGGTCGTCGAAGCCGTTGACCCGCGCGATCTCGCGCGCGAGGTCGACGACCGGCCCCTCCTCGATCGCGAAGACGCGGGCCGCGCCGGCCTGGCAGGCGAAGTAGGCCAGCAGGCCGGTGCCGGTCCCGACGTCGACGACGACGTCGCCGGGCCGCACCACCGCGTGGACGGCCTCGCGCAGGCGGTCGACGCGGTTGGCGTCGGCGAGCAGGCTCGCGTGGTAGTGCAGCAGTCCGACGTCGTTGAACCAGGTCACCGGGCGTGCAACCTAGCGCGCGCCCGCCGGGGCCCGCCCGCGGCAAGGGTACGGCTGGTGTCTCGGCCGCGTCGAGGACGGCATCGCCTGACCCGATCCCGCGGTACGCGGGGTGGGGATATCCCCACCCCGCTTACGCCTGCCTCCACGACTTGATACCCCTAGGGGGTATCGGTTACGTTGTGCCGCATCAACCGACGCAACCGCAGGAGGCGAGCACGATGCAGACGATGACCCCTTTGACGCACCCGGCCCCCGCGCCCGTCCCGCGCCCGGCGGATCACACGGATGCGCCGCGCCGCTCGGCGGCGTGGAACTTCACGCGGCACTACCTGGAGATGGTGGTGGCGATGGTCCTCGGCATGGTCGTGCTCGGGACGGCGCTGGCGGTGGCGCTCGAGTTCGCGGGCGTCGACGTGTCGAGCTGGCGCAGCGACGCGCCCGCGCTGCTGCTGGCCGGCATGGCGGTCACGATGACCGTCCCGATGGTCGCGTGGATGCGCCACCGCGGCCACGGCTGGGCGCCGGCGGCGGACATGACGGCGGCGATGTTCCTGCCGAGCCTGGCCGCGATCGCGCTGCTGTGGGCCGGCCTCGTGACCGACACCCACGCGCTGCTCATGATCCAGCACATCGCGATGGGCCCGGCGATGCTCGTGGCGATGCTGCTGCGCGTGCGCGAGTACACCGGCAAGCACTGACGCCCGCCGCGCCCCGCCTCGCGCGCGCCGGCGCGCGAGGCGCGGCCGTCACCTATCGTGCGCGGCGTGCGCCGGCCCTGGTTGCTCGGAGTCCTCCTCGCGCTCGTCACGGCCGGGATCGTGGTGGCGCTGATCGACAGCGAGGTCTCGGGCACCGGCGCCGAGAACGTGGGGGAGTCCGGCCCCGAACGCATCACCACCACCGCGCCGCCGGCACAGGACGCGCCGGAGGCGCAGGAGCCGGTCACGCGAAACTGCGAGGCGACGCAGAGCAACCCCGGCGGCACGAACAACTACATCCCCGGCGCGCCCCGGCGCGACTCGCTGGGGAGCGGCTTCGTCATCACGGGGGTCGTGCGCTCGGCCGCCGGATGCCGGCCGCTGGAGGGCGTCCGCGTGCAGGTCTGGCTCGCGACGCAGACCGGCGGCGAGCAGGACAACCGCGCCAGCGTGCGGACCGGGTCCGACGGTCGCTACCGCATCGAGACCGACCCGACCGTGCCGCAGTTCGGCGAGCCCAACATCCACGTCGGCTACGACGACGACGCGTACCGCGAGGTGTTCATCCGCCGCGTCGTCGACCTCGACGACGAGCGCGCCGTGGTCAACCTGACGCTCGCGCGCGGTGGCTGATCCGCGCGCGCTCGCGCTCGGCGGGGCAGCCGTCGTGGCGGTCGCCGTGCCGCTGACCCTCGCGGTGACCGATCGCCATCTCGCCGGCGCGTCCGCCGCGCTCGTGGTCGCCACCGCGACCGGCACGCTCGCCGCCTCGGCGCTGGCCGTCCAGCCGCTCCTCGCGCGCCGCCGGCGGATCACGCGCCACCAGATCCTCGGCTCGATCGTGCTCGCCCTCGTGCTCGTGCATGTCGGCGCGCTGTTCGTCGAGTCGCCCGAGGACGCGTGGTTCGCGCTCTCGCCGGACGGCCCGACGCGCGCCCGCATGGCGCTCTTCGCCACGCTCGCCCTGTTCGGCGTGGTCGCCCTCGGCGCGCTGCGGACCCGGCTGCCGATCTCCGCCGCCGCCTGGCGCCTGCTGCACGCCTACCTCGCGGTCGTCGTGATCACCCTGGGCATCGGCCACGCGGTGCTCACGGACGGCGCGCTGGATGACGCGGGCACGGCCGTCCTGCTGCTCCTCGGCGCGGTCGGGCTGCTCGGCGTTCCCGCCGCGCACGTCACGCGGTCGCGACGCGCGCGCCAGCGGGCGCCCGGCGATCCGAGCGCGTCGTGATCACGCTGCGACGCCCGGCTCGGCGATCCACCCCAGGAGGTCGTCGACCGTCGTGGCCTGCGCGACGGAGATGCCGTCGGTGGCCAGCCCGATGAGGCGGCGCTTGTCGGCGACGGTCGCGGCAATCCGCTCGTCGATCGTGTCCGCCGCGAGGAGGTACCAGGCGGTCACCGCCGAGGACTGACCGATGCGATGGACGCGGTCCTCGGCCTGGTCGTGGACGGCGGGCGTCCACGCCATCTCGGCGAACGCCACGTTCGACGCGGCGGTCAGCGTGAGCCCGACGCCGGCCGCGTCGAAGGAGCCGATGAGCAGCCGGCAGCCGGGGTCCGCCTGAAAGCGCGTGACGTTCGCGTGGCGCTCGGCGGCGTTCACGCGACCCGTGGCCAGCGCCGCGTCGGGGAAGGCGGCGTGCAGGTGATCGCCGATCTCGCGGTGCCGGCAGAACACGACGAGCTTCTCGTCGTTGGCCAGAAACGTCTCGATCCACTCCGTGGCGGCGTCGAGCTTGCCCCGCGCGGCGACGAGCGAGAGCTTGCCGATGCGCACGAGCGCCTCGGCCCGGCGCGCGCGCTGGTGCGCCTCGCGGCCGCGCGCGTGGATCGCCTCCTGGCGCTCGGCGGGGCGCAGGTGCTCGACGCTCGCGGCGAACGCGGCATCGGCCTCGGCCTCGGCGCGCAGCCACGACAGCACGTCGCGCCGGACGCGTTCGTACTCGCCGCGGTTCGACAGCTCCAGCGCCACCACCACGCGCTGCTTGGCCGGCAGCTGGCTGAGGACGTCGCGCTTGTGGCGGCGCACGAAGCACGTGCGGCGCAGCCGGCGGTGCAGGCCGTCGAGGTCCTCGCCGCGGGCGTGCACCGTCGCCAGGCGCCGCGCGCCACCGACCTCGTCGAGCCGGCCCAGGATCTGCAACTGCGAGGCGAGCTCCGTGGGGCGGTTGACGATCGGCGTGCCGGTCAGCAGCAGGACGAGCGCGTCCGCCGGCAGCGCGGCGGCGACCGCCTGGGCCGCCCGCGTGCGGCGCGCCGCCGGGTTCTTGCAGTAATGCGACTCGTCGAGGACGAGCGCGCGCGGCGGGCGCCGGGTGAGCGCCGCCACCAGCCGGTGCAGGACGTCGTAGCTGACGACGTCGATGTCGTTGGCCGTGCCGCCGCCGTACTCGCCGACCGTCCGGTCCGGCAGCCAGCGCGCCGCCTCCCGCATCCAGTTCAGCCGCAACGACGCCGGGCACACGACGAGCGCGGGGAACCCGTCGCCGGTCTCGAGAGTCGTCAGAGCCTGCAGCGTCTTGCCCAGCCCGGGCTCGTCGGCGATGAACGTCCGGCGCGCCCGCAGCGCGTACTCGACGCCCGCGGCCTGAAACGGCCGCAGCGCCGTCGCACCGGCGGCGGCCTCGCCTCCCGTCGCCGCGGAGAGGCGCTCCATCGCCTCCGCGGCGGTCACGACCGCGAGGGCGGCGTCGAAGCGCTCCGTGAGCGCGGCGTCGGCGCCGAGCTCGGGCCGGTCGTCGAGCAGGCCGCGCAGGGCGGCGGCGGTCGCGCCGGCGATCGGCGCGTACCAGGAGTCCAACGACCGCGCCGGCGGCGCGCCGAGCGACGCGAGCACCGGCTCGAGCGCCGGGTGGCACAGGCGGCACAGCCGCAGGCGCGCCTCGTCGCCGGTCAGCTCGACGTCGAGGACGCAGCGGTGGCGCAGGCCGCTCGCGGCCGCGGGGGTGAGCGACATCTGCTCGGCCGGCGCCAGCCGGGATCGCACCTCGTCGGACGGCGCGATCCACGCGTTGGTGGCCAGGGCGGAGCACAGCGCGGCGGCCGACGCCGCGTCGTCGGGCATCCACCAGCGGCCGAGCTTCGCGTCGTGGCGAACCCCCGGCACCGGCGCGACGGCGCGCGCGACGGCGGACGGCTGCTCACCGACGACCATGAACCCGGCGCGGCCCGGGCGGTGCTCGCAGGCGTGGACGGCGGCGGTCGCCGTGGTCGGCAGCAGGTCGAGATCGCGCAGCAGCCGCTCGGCGGCCGGGCGCGCGTAGACCGCGGGATGCGCCTCGAGAAACGCTCGCAGCGCCGCCGCGGCGCCGGGGACCGCCGGCACCGACCAGACCCCCCGCTCGCCGAGCGGCGACGCCAGCGCCGGCGGGGCCGCGGCGTCGGAGACCCCGAGCACGAAGTGCGATCCCAGGCGCTCGACGTCGAGCCAGCCTTCGACAGGCTCCGGCGTGGTCATCCCCGGAAGCCATGCTCGCGTGCGCCCATACGGTGATCTTCGCGGTCGCGCCCGACGGCGCGTGCACCACGGCATCCGTGGCCGGCTCCGACGGTCGCGGAGGCCTTGACAGCCCGGTGTACGGTAGGTGCGACAAGGAGTGACGACGTCGAAGGGACTGAGCTGATGAGCGACAAGGAACGGCGCCTCCCCCGCAGCCGGACGGCGAGGATCGCGCTGCCGACCGTGGCGGCGCTGGGGGCCGGTGGCGCGTTCGCCGCCGCGGCGATCCCGGGGGCGGACGGCACCGTCACCGGGTGCTACACGACGTCCGGGGGCCAGCAGGGCAACCTGCGGGTGATCGACGAGGGCCAGAGCTGCAACAAGGCCGAGACGCAGATCACGTGGAACCAGAAGGGCGTGCAGGGCGATCGCGGGCCCGAGGGGCCGGCCGGTCCGCAGGGTCAGACCGGGCCGCAGGGGCCGGCCGGCGCGTCGGAGGCGCTGCTCATCGGCGGCGAGGCGCTCCAGGGCGGTCGCGCGCAGGGCTTTCTCACGATCAACGGCATCAAGGGCGAGAGCACCGACAAGGCGCACAAGGACGCGATCGACATCTCGTCGTTCTCGTTCGGCGTCACGAACTCCGGATCCGCCCAGGTCGGCGGAGGGCTCGGTGCCGGGAAGGCGAGCTTCTCGAGCTTCAAGTTCAACAAGCTCTACGACTCGTCGTCACCGGCGCTGTTCGAGGGGACCGCGACCGGCGAGCACTTCAAGGACGCGACGTTCGTCTTCCGCCGCAACGGCGAGAACCCGGTCGAGTTCCTCACGGTCAAGCTCACCGACGTGCTGATCAGCGGCTACCAGCAGGGCGGCACGAAGGAGCCGCCGCTGCACGAAGCCGTCTCCCTGGACGCGGCGAAGATCTCGATCGAATACAAGCCGCAGAAGGCGGACGGATCGCTCGGACCCCCGATCACGGCCGGCTACGACCTGAAGGAAAACAAGACCGGTTGAGCGGGACGGGCTACGACGCGGTCAGCTACCCCGGCTACGCCTACAACCAGACCCATCCGGACAGGCTCGCCACCCAGGCGACCCTGTTCGGCATGGCGCCCGCGCCCCCGGCGGCCTGCCGGGTGCTCGAGATCGGCGCGGGCGACGGCGGCAACCTCATCCCGATGGCGCTCGGCCTGCCGGGCAGCGAGTTCGTCGGCATCGATCTCAGCGCCGAGGCGGTCGCCCGCGGCGCGCCCGTGATCGACGAGCTCGAGCTGCCCAACGTCACGCTGCGCGTCGCCGACGTCCTCGAGCTGCCGGCCGACCTGGGGCAGTTCGACTACGTCATCAGCCACGGTGTCTACTCGTGGATCGGGCCGCAGCCGCGTGACGCGCTGGTGGCGGCCTGCGGCCGGCTGCTGACCTCTCAGGGCGTCGCCTACATCTCCTACAACGCCTATCCGGGCAGCTACCTGCGCGACATGGCCTCCGACATCCTCCGGTTTCATCTCGAGGGCGTCGGCGAGCCCGCCGAGCGCCTCGCCCGCGCACGCCACCTCATGGCGCTCGTCGTCGCCGCCAACGCGCAGACCCCGTACGCCGGGGTGCTGCGCCACCACTTCGAGCGCGTCCTGCAGCATCCGGACCCGCTGCTGTACCACGACGACATCGCCGAGGTCAACACGCCCGTCTACCTCCACGAGTTCGTCGCCCACGCGGCACGCCACGGCCTGCAGTTCCTCTCCGAGGCGCGGCTGCACGACTCGCAGCTGCACGAGCTGCCCGAAGACGTCGCCTGGGAACTCGACGGGCTGCCTGACGACGCCGTCGTGCGCGAGCAGTACATCGACTTCGTCGTCAACCGCATGTTCCGCCAGACCCTGCTCTGCCGCGACGACGTCGCGCTCGAACGCAGCCTCGACGCCCGCCGCCTGGCCGGCCTGTCGTTCGCGGCGCCGCTGCGCGTCGAGCCGGCGGCCGACGGCGGAGAGCCCACCTTCGTGCGCGGGCCCGTCAGCTTCCAGCCCGGGCGGCCGCGGCTGAGCGCTGCGCTGCGGGCCATCGCCGCCGCCTGGCCCAGAGCGGTGACCTTCGAGTGGCTCACCGCGAACCTCGACGCGACGGCCCGCGACCGGCTCGGCGACGAGCTGCTCGAGATCCATGCGGCGGGGGCCCTCGATCTGCACACCCATCCGCCGGCGCCCGCGGCGGTCCCGGGCTCGCGTCCCGTCGCGTCGCCGCTCGCGCTGCACCAGGTGGCGGCGGGCCTGGACCGCGTCACCTCGCTGCGCCACGCCTCCGTCCAGCTCGAGGACCCGCTCGCCGTGCACCTGCTCTCGCTGCTCGACGGCTCGCGCGACCGCGACGACCTCGAGGTGGCGCTCCGCGAGTACCTCGCGGGCGGTGGCCTCGACGGGACCGGCGTCGAGCCGCCACCGGGCGACCTCGCCGCCGCGCTCGATGCCGCCCTGGCGCGGCTCGCGGAGCTGAGCCTGCTCGTCGCCTGACTACCCGCTGAGCGCGTCGCCGTAGGCGGTCGCGGACCGCATCGCCGCGACCATCCGTTCCGCCGCGGCCTGCTGGCGTGCGGCCGTGACGTCGTCGCCGCGCAGGCGGGCCAGCGCCGCGAGCTCGCGATGGATCGGCGGTTCGAAGACGCGCGCGTGGCTTTCGCGCGCGACGGCCAGCGCGCGTGCGAGCACCGCGTCGACGCGGTCGCCGGCGGCGTCGCCCTGGGTGGCGAGCAGGACCTGTGCGAGCGTGATCGGCGCGCGCAGCGCGCACGTCTTGAGGCCCCGGGCGTCCATGATCTCGACGGCCTGCTCGGCGGCGGCGAGCGCCTCGCCGGGCTTGCCGAGCGCAAGCTGGGCGTGGGCGATCGTCGCGAGCAGCAGCGGCTCGAAGTACAGACCGATCCCCAGCTCTCGGATCGTCGCCAGGTTCGCCGCAGCCCGCGCGAGCCCGTCGGCATGGTGTCCCGCGCGGACCTGGGCCGCGGCGGCGGGGCTCGTGCAGGCGATGATGTGAATCGCGTTGGCGGCCGGCTCGGCGATCGCGAGGCCCAGCGCGGCGTTGCGGAGTGCGGCCTCGACGTCCCCGGCGTCGACTTCGAGGTGCGCGAGGTTCGCGTGTGCGGCCGACTCCGTCTCGGGGTCGCCGTGCTCGCGGGCCAGCTCGATCGCGAGGTCGAACGCGCGGCGCGCCTCGTCGAGCCGGCCCATGTATCCGATGCTGCGGCCGCGGTCGCCGATGGAATGCGCGAGCGGGCAACGAAACGCGATCCCGGAGCCCGTCGTCGGGTCGCCACCGGCCAGCGCAAGCGCGCGGTCGATCGTCTCCGACGCCTCGCTCAACGACCCTGCGATCCAGTTGGCGTAGGCCACGCCCGTGGACGCCGTCAGCGCGCGCCCGGGCTCACAGTCCGCGACGGCCTGCCGATGGGCCGCGCGAAACCCTTCGAGCCCCTCCCGCTCACGGCCGCTGTGCATGAGGCTCCCCGCGTAGAAGAGATCGAGACGAAGGCGCTCGGCGTCCGAACCCTCGGCGTGGAGCGCCGCGGATTCCTCGGGTGAGATCCCGAGCCGCCAGGCCAGGCTCAGGATGCCGGCTGCGGCCTTGGTCGCCAGCTCGTCGCGTTCGGGGGAGGGCTCGAGCGCGCTCGCCAGGTGGCGGACGCGGCGCCAGTGACGCATGCTGTCGGCCGGAGACGCGACCTCGGCCCAGGCGGCCGCGCGCGCGTGCCAGGCGGCGGCCTGGAGCATGTCGCCCGCAGCCTCGCAGTGGTGGGCCAGGAGGGCGGCTCGCTGGTCCAGCCCGTCGGGATAGGTGCGCTCGATCGCGGCGGCGACCGCCTCGTGCGTGCGCGCTCGCTGTCCCGAGAGCTGCGACCGGTAGGCGACCTCCTGCGTCAGGGGGTGCTTGAACGCGTACTCGCGGCTGTCGCCCGCGCCGGCGAGGATGACCCACTGCGCGGCGGCGAGGATCTCAACCGCTTCGGCGAGCTGGCCCTCGCCGAGATCGGCGACCTCGCTCAAGATCGGCGCGGGGACCTCGCTGCCGATCACGGACATCGTCTGCACCAGCGCCTTGGCACGCGCGGGCAAGCGGTCGATACGCGCCGAGAGCGCCGCCTGAACCGTCGCGGGCAGCACCAGCCCGTCCAGTTCGGCGACGAGCCGATACTGCCCGCGCGCTCCGGTGAGGTGGCCCCCCTCGACGAGTGCCTGCACGATCTCCTCGATGAAGAACGGGTTGCCGCGGGTGCGCGCCTCGATCAGGGTCGGGAGGCCGTCGAGCGAGCGGTCGCATCCGAGCAGCCCGGTCAGCAGATCGTCGCTCGCGTCGACCGGCAGTGGACCGAGGCTGAGCTGGGCGTGCGCCTCGTGGCTGGTCCACGCGGCATCGTAATCCGGCCGATAGGTGCAGATCAGGAGCGTCCGGGTGCCGACCACCGCCTCGGCGAGCTCCTCGAGAAACGCGTCGCTCGCGTCGTCGATCCAGTGCAGGTCCTCGACCACCAGCACCGCCGGCTCGCGGCGGCTGCGCGTCGTGAAGATGCGGGTCAGCGCCGTCAGGAGCCGGCGCCGGCGCGCCACGGGATCCGGCAGCACAGGCGGCCGGTCGGCACCCGCGACGCCGAGGAACTCGCACAGCAGCGGCACGTCGGCCGTCAACGCCGGATCGAGGGCCCGCAGCGTGCGCTCGATGCGCTCGCGGGCGATCTCGGGCACGTCGCGCTCACCGATGCCGAAGTACGCGCGGTACAGGGCGAGGATCGGCAGGAACGGGACGTAGCGGCCGTGCGCGACACCGCCCGTCGCGTTGACCACCAGCCCGCGCGCAGCGCAGCCGGCGACAAACTCGTGCACGAGACGGCTCTTGCCCACGCCCGCGTCGCCGACGATCCCGATCGCCCGCCCGTCGCCGGCCACGGCGCGCTCGAGCGCGGCCAGAAGCTCCGCGCTCTCCGCATCGCGACCGACGAACACCGACAGGCCGCGCGTGGCGGCCACAGCCGCCAGGCGCGTCTGCGCGGTTCCCGGTCCGACCAGCTCCAGCACGCGCTGCGGCGTCGGCTCGCCCTTGACCTCGAACCGGCCGAGCTCGCGCAGTTCGAACTCGCCTTCGACCAGGGCGGCGGTGGACGCGCTGATCGCCGTCGACCCCGCCGGGGCCAGCGACTCGATCCGCTTGCCCAGTGCCGTCGTGCTGCCGATCGGCACGAAGTCCATGTGCACGTCATCGCCGATCGCGCCCACGATCACCTCGCCCGAGTTGCACCCGCAGCGGACCGCGAACCGGACGCCGTCGCGGCGCGCGGTCTCGGCGGCCAGCTGCGCCACCTCGCGCTGGAGCCGAAGGACCGCCAGGCAGGCGCGCCGCGCGTGGTCCTCGTGCGCCAGCGGCGCGCCGAAGACCGCCAGGAGGCCGTCACCGGTGAACTGGTTGACGGTTCCCTCGAACTCGTGGACCGCGTCGGCGGCGATCGCCAGGAAGCGATCGAGGACGACGCCGTAGCGCTCGGCATCCAGCGCGCGGGTCAGCTCCATCGAGCCGACGATGTCGGTGTACATGACCGTCACCTGCTTGCGCTCGCCCTCGATCCCGGCTCGCTGTCTGAGGATCTTGGCCTCGAGCGTCCGGGGAGCCCGCAACGGCTTGGCGTTCGGCGTGAGCGCCGCTCCGCACTGCTCGCAGAACCGCGCGCGCGTGGTGGCGCGATTCCCGCAGTCGGCGCAGCGTCTCATCCCCGTCATCCCCGTCCCGAAAAGCGCGAGCCTACGGGCCGCTGCGGCTCCTGTCACCCCTACTTTCGGCAGATCGGTCGCGCGACCGAGCGCACGGTGCTGCGCGGAGGGTCCGGGAGCGCGCGAGGCCGCAACGCCGCGTCAGGCGGCGCGCTGTGTGAGCGCCTCGAGGTCGAGGACGGTGATGCGCCGGCGCTCGGTCTTGATCCAGCCGAGGTCCCGCATCGTTCGCAGGGCGCTGGCGACGCCGGCGCGCGAGGATGCGGTCCAGCTTCCGAGGTCCTCCTGGGTGACCGGAAGGCCGATCTGGATCCCCGCGTCGGTCCGCTCGCCGTAGCGCTCGCAAAGCTCGATCAACCGGGCCGCCACGCGGCCGACCGAGTCGAGGTCGCCGAACTGGACGCGCTTGCTGTTGGCGTCGCGAAACCGCCGGCTGATCACGTCGATCAGCGTCAGCGCGGCGGCGGGTCTCTGCGCGAGGTACAGGCGGAAATCGGAGGCCGCGACCGCCTGGGCCTGGGCCGGCTCGATCGCGATGACGTTGCTCGAGCGCGGCTCGCCATGGCTGAACGTGAGCTCCCCGAGGACGTCGCCCGGCCCGCGGATGCTGAGCACCATCTCGCGACCGTGCGAGTCGACGCTGGTCGCCTTCACGTGGCCCTCGAGCAGGACGAGCACGCGGTCGCCCGGCTCGCCCTGGCGCATCATGCGCTCGCCGCTGGCGAACCGGCGGAAGGTGCCGAGCTTGAGCAACGCGGCTAGGTCGCCGTCCGAGAGCAGCGACAGGAAGGTGCCGGGCTCGGCCCGCTCGACCACCACGGGGCGATCCTAACCGTCGGAAGGCCGCGGACGAGGGATCTCTCGTTCGCCCGTCCCGGGAGCGCCGGCCTGGGGACCGTCGTGGTGCGGATCGGACCCGTCACCCGGCTTGGGCAGCCGGCCGCCGCAGCGCCGGCAGAAGCGTGCACCCGGCGAGGGGGCCTGCCCGCAGAGTCGACAGCAGGTCGGGGGCATGTGCTCCATGCGAGCACGCTAGGGCGGGCGGCGGCCCCGGGCCACTCAATTCTGGACATCCAGCGAACCGATGGACGACCCGACGACCGGCAGCGGGGCAGCGTGGCGGCCGAGAAGCCCGGCGGCCGCGAGGCCACCGGGCAGGACACGGACGGCGCCGGCGGCCGCGCGCCCCGCCAGCTCGCGCAGGAGCCCTTCGTAGGCGGACCACGCCGCGTCGCCCGCCATGAGGAACGGATGCAGGACGAGCGTGGCGGCGGTCGGGTCGGGTTCGGCGCCGAGCTCATCGGTCAGCCGGACGACGGCCTGCTGCGGCGCCAGCGGCCGCGCCGGCAGGCCGCGCTCGGCGCGCAGGCCGGCGAACGGCCGGTGGAGGTAGGTCGCGTCGACGAGGTCCCAGCGAAACGGCAGGTGGGCCATTCCGGCGTCGTCGACGCCGGCCCGCTCGCCCTTCGCCGAGCACCACGACACCCCGGCGGCGCGCAGCCGCCGGGTCGTGTGCCGGTTCAGCCCGCCGCCCGGCGGGCGGAACGCGCGGACGTCGAGGCCGAGCTGCGCGTAGGCGGCGAAGCTGCGGTCGATGACGTCCTGCTCGTCGTCGTCGGAGAGGTTGGCCCAGCGCTCGTGGCGCCAGGCATGGAAGCCCAGCTCGTGCCCGCGCGCGGCGATCTCCAGTAGCGCCGCCGGATAGTCCCGGGTGTTGACGGCCTCGACGAAGAAGGTGGCCCGCAGCGCGATCGCGTCGAGCAGGTCCAGCAGGCGCGGGAGCACCTGCGTGACCGACGGATGCTGCCCGCGTGGGGCGCCGGCCGGCCACCTGCCCTGCTCGAGCTCGGCCGCCTCGCCGAGGTTGTCGATCGTCAGGACGATCGTGTCGGTCATCGCGCAAGTTTCTCTCAGGGCGGCCCGCCCCGGGGCGCCCTTCGGCTCGACCGGTCCGGCGGGGTCCGGCCACGTGTCCCAGGCGTCGACGGCACGTGTCGCCTTCGCCTACCCGACGAAGCAGGTGCGGGCATCGTGCAACTGCCGGCGGCTCGCCGGTGGTCTTCGAGCCGGACCGCGTCGGCGACCGGCGGTAGGAACGGCGTGCCGCCACCGAGGACGACCGGATAGCGGAACATGCGCAGCTCGTCGGCCAGGCCCAGCTCGACAGCCTGCGCGGCCAGGCCGGCAGCGCCGTCGCGACGGCCGGGCCACGTACCCACTCGATCTCCGCGGGTCTTCGCCGAGGTCGAAGGTCAGGACGATCGTGTCGGCGAGGTCATCTCGGTCCCCGCTGGACGAAGCTCACGCAGTCACCCTGATTTTCGAAGCGCGGGCCGTCGACGCCGTAGAACAGCTTCCACCCGCCGTCCTTGCACTGCTCCTTGTCCGTCGGCAGCTCGGCCGCGTCACAGGCGCTGCCCATGCCGTCGCCGTCAAGATCCTGCTGATCGGGGTTGGCGGTGAACTGGCAGTTGTCCGCGCCGTCGGCAACGTTGTCGTTGTCGTCATCGGGGTCGCAGACGTCACCCTGTGCGTCGCCGTCGCTGTTGGCCTGGTCGGGGTTGGCGTCGGCGGGGCAGTTGTCGCCGGCGTTGGTGGAGATGCCGTCACCGTCGGGGTCGGCGCAGCCGTCCGTCGCGACGGCCGTGCCGGCCGGGGTGCCCTCGCACCCGTCGGCGTCGTCGCCGACACCGTCGTTGTCGTCATCGGCGTCGCACGCGTCGCCCTGGCCGTCGCCGTCGGTGTTGGCTTGGTCGTCGTTGGCCACGTCGGGGCAGTTGTCGCCGGCGTTGGTGGAGATGCCGTCGCCGTCGGGGTCGGCGCAGCCGTCGGCCGCGACGGTCGTGCCGGCCGGGGTGCCCTCGCACCCGTCGGCGCCGTCGCCGACACCGTCGTTGTCGTCATCGGCGTCGCACGCGTCGCCCTGCGCATCACCGTCCGTGTTGGCCTGACCGGGGTTCGGGTTGCGGGGACAGTTGTCGAGCTCGTCGGCCACACCGTCGCCGTCGATGTCGCGGGGGAGGATGACGCCAGACACGATGTTGCTGTCCGTCGTGACGGTGCCTGAGGTCACCGAGGCCTGGTTGGACCACGGCCCCGGGCTGGTGCCAGCGGCCACGATGACCACCGTCCCACTCTGCGACGCGGGCAACGCGACCTGGCAGGTCAGGGTGCCTGCAGGAGCCTGGGTGCACTCGGTGATGATCGCCGAGATCACAGACACATATACGAAGTTCGGCGGCAGCGTGTCTCGCACGGTCGCCGTCGCCGGCAGAGCACCGGTGTTGGTCACGGTCAGCGTGAAGTGGACGTTTTCGTCGACGTGCGACACGGTCGCCGATGCCGACTTCGAGATGACGACCTCCGCGGAGGCGCTGCTGACTCCGATCCACAGGCTGCCGGTGAGCAGCAACGCCGCAAGCAGCGTGCCCCGGTGGATCGCCGACCTGCGACGTCCGGCTCGATACGGTCGCATACCTTTCCCCTTCGCTTGGGTCTGTTCGGCGAGGGTCATTTCGGCCCTCGCGTAACGAATTTCGTGCAGTCGCCCTGGTTCTTGAACCGCGGGCCGTCGAGGTCGTAGAACAACATCCACCCGCCGTTCCTGCACTGCTCCTTGTCGTCGCCGGTCGGCAGCTCGACCGCGTCACAGGCGCTGCCCATGCCGTCACCGTCGAGATCCTGCTGATCGGGGTTCGCCGTCGACTGGCAGTTGTCCGCGCCGTCGACGACATTGTCGTTGTCGTCATCGGCGTCGCAGGCGTCGCCCTGTGCGTCGCCGTCGGTGTTGGCCTGGTCGGGGTTGGCGATGTCCGGGCAGTTGTCGCCGGCGTTGGTCGAGATGCCGTCGCCGTCGGGGTCGGGGTCGGGCTCGGGGCAGCCATCCGCTGCGACGGTGGTTCCGGCCGGGGTGCCCTCGCACAGGTCGGCGCTGTCGTCGACTCCGTCGTTGTCGTCGTCGGCGTCGCAGGCGTCGCCCTGGCCGTCGCCGTCGGTGTTGGCCTGGCCGTCGTTGGCGACGCTCGGGCAGTTGTCACCGGCGTGGGTCGAGATCCCGTCGCCGTCGGGGTCCGGGCAGCCATCCCCCGCGACGACGGTCCCGGGAGAGGTGCCCTCGCACAGGTCGGGGCCGTCTGCGACCCCGTCGTTGTCGTCGTCGGCGTCGCATGCGTTGCCCTGCGCGTCGCCATCGGTGTTGGCCTGGCCGGGGTTCGGGATGTCGGGACAGTTGTCGTTCGGGTCGGCCACGCCGTCGCCGTCGCTGTCGCTGACCGGCATGACGATTTCGCCACACGCGGTGTCGTCGACGAAGGCCGTGGTCCCAGCCCTGGCCTGGGCCCTGTTGCACCACTTGCCCGGGTCTGTCCCCACGGTGGAGATGGTCACTGTCAACGCCTCGGATGCGCTCAACGTGGCCACGCAGCTCACGGTGACCGGCCCCTCCTGGACGCAGCTGCCGCCGGTGGCGCCCATGGACACGAACGTGAGGTTCGGCGGTAGCGCGTCGGTCATGGTGACCGTCGCCGGCACCAAGCCGGTGTTGCGCACCGTGATCGTGAACGCGACGGTCTGGCCAGGTCGCGACTCGGTCCGCGATGCTTCCTTCGTGATCTCGATCGCCGCGGACGCGCTGCTGACTGCGCTCGACAGGCTGCCGGTCAGCAGCAGCGCCGCAAACAACATGCCCCGCCGGATCGCCGACCTGCGGCGTCCGGCTCGATACGGCCGCATACCTCTCCCCTCCCACGTGTCGCGCACATGCGCGACACCGCACATGGCAAAACCGCCGCCGGCTTCCCGTTCACCGCAAAGCCACGCGGCTCGCTATGCATGCGACCGTCCCATGGCCTGCCGCGCCCGGTCAAGGGGGGGAAATCCCTCAACTTACGAGACCACGACGCCCGTATCATGCAGGTCGACAGGGGGTCGCAGCGAGGCGGAGCATGGCGTCAGAAGACGTCGACACACACCTCCAGGAGCGATCAGCATGAGCATCGAAACGCCGCGCGGCAGCGATCGGCGCATCGCTCGACAGACGAGGCGTTCTGCGGGTATCGCGAACGACGTGCGGTGCGGCAACTGATCTGATAAGACGGGCTCGTGAGCCAGCCGGTGCTCGTGGGTCGCAAGCCCGAGTTGAGTGTCCTGGCGCGGTTGCTCGACGATCTGACCACGGAATCCGCCGGCGTGGTGGCATTGCAGGTGGCCGGTGAGCCCGGGATCGGCAAGACCTGTGTGCTGCGCGAGCTGCGATGGCGGGCGTCCGCTCGCGGCCATCAGGTGTTCGCCGGTCGCGCGGCCGAGTTCGAGGCAGAGCTCCCGTTTGGGGTGTTCAGCGACGCGCTTGACGACTGGCTCATGCAGCTCGGTCGCGATCGTCTGCAGCGGCTGGCCTGCGGGTTGGCCGACGAGCTCGCCGTCGTGTTGCAGGCGTTCGAGGGTCTGCGATCGCGCGGGCGGCCCGAGATCGACCAGGAGCGCTATCGCGCCTACCGGGCGGTCCGCGGGCTGCTGGGCGTGATCGCAGCCGATGCTCCCGTCGTCCTCGTGCTCGACGACGTGCAGTGGGCCGACCCGGGATCGATCGAGCTGATCGGTCATCTCGTCACGCACCCTCCGAGAGGCGCGGTGCTGATTGCGCTGGGCTTCCGGCCGTCGCAGGTCTCGGCGCAGCTGAGTTCGGCGCTTGCAGGCGCCGTGCGCGACCGTCAGGGATGGCGCATGGACCTCGATCCGCTGAGCGCGCCGGAGGCCTGGCAGCTGCTCGACGGGGTCGCGCCCCCTGCCGAGCACGATCGGTTGTATCGCGAGAGTGGTGGCAACCCGTTCTTCTTGCTGCAGCTGGCGCGGGGCGCCGAGCTTGCCGCCGCTCGGCGCGAGGGTGCGGTCGGCGCGGCGGGGTCGACTGCAGTGCCCGAGACGGTCCGGGCTGCGCTGGCGAGCGAGCTGTCGTCGCTGTCGGCGCCGGCTCGTGTGCTGCTGCAGGGGGCGGCGGTGACGGGTGACCCGTTCGCCATGTCGATGGCGAACGTCGCCGCCGGGATGCGGGGCCGCGAGGCACTGGATCTGACCAACGAGCTCTTGCGCTTCGGGCTCGTGCGGCCGACCGCGGCCGCCGAGCGCTACGCGTTTCGTCATCCGATCGTCCGCGCGACCGTCTACGAGCTGGCGGCGCGCAGCTGGTGTGCGGCGGCGCATGGCCGGATCGCGGAGCTGCTGGCGGCGCGTGGCGACCCAGCCGTCGCCCAGGCGCCCCACGTCGAGCGTTCGGCGATGCCCGGGGACATGCGCGCGGTGGCGGTGCTGTCGGGGGCCGCCGCGACGATCGCGCCTCGAGCGCCGGCGCTGGCCGCGCGCTGGTGCGCCGCTGCGTTGCGCCTGCTGCCCGACACGCCGGCCGCGCTCGCGCAACGCATCGAGCTGTTGATCGCGATGGCGACGGCGCACGGCGCGTCCGGGCAGCTGGAGGACAGCCGGGCGGCATTGTGCGAAGTGCTCGAGCGGCTGCCCGAAGCGGACGGCAACCGGGTGACGGTCGTCGCGTACTGTGCCGGTGTCGAGCATCTGCTCGGCCGTCACCGCGAAGCCGATGCGCGGCTGGCCCGCGCGCACCGCGCGCAGGCCACAGCGGATTCGGCCGATGCGGTGCTGCTGAAGATCGAGATCGCGGCCGGGCACGCCTTCCAGAATCGCCACGCCGACATGCTCGACTGGGCGCGAGCTGCGCGGACGGGAGCCGTCTCGCTCGGCCTGGCGGCGGCCGAGGTCGCGGCTGCCGGCCAGATCGCGCTGGCGCACTATTTCCTCGGCCTGCCCGCCGACGAGGTGACCGATCGCGCGGCTGATGGGTTTGACGCCCTCGACGACGAGCAGCTGGCAAGTCGCCTGGACCTCGGGCTGTGGGTCGGCTGGACCGAGGCGGTGCTCGAACGTCATGAGCGCGCGCTGGAGCACTGCGATCGCGTGATCGCCGTTTCGCTCGCATCCGGTCAGGGCGCCGCGCTGCTTGTGACGATGACCGCCAAGGCGTGGGCGCTGATCCGGATGGGTCGCCTCGACGACGCCGACGAGACGCTGACGGCCGCGATCGAGGCCGGATCGCTCGCTCCGAACCTGTTCTTGTCCGTCGCGGTGGGACTGTCGGCGGTCGTGGCGACCTACAAGGGCGACTTCGACGCCGCTGTCAAGGCCGGCGAGCGATGCGTCAGCCTCGCGCGGACGGCCGATCCGGGCCTCATCCCCGGCATGAGCGGCCTGTATCACGCAACCGCGCTGATCGAGCTCGCAGAGCCCCTGCCCGCGCGCGACATCCTGCTGGAGATGAGCGGCGGCACGGATCTGCAGACGTCCCGCTCAGGCCACGCCCCCGCCTACGAGCTGCTCACCCGGGCCGAGATCGCACTCGGCCGCATCGACGCGGCGGAGGCCTGGGCGCGCAAGGCGATCGCGGCCACCCACGGTGGGCAGCTCGCCGCCGAGGCGGCGTTCGCGCAGCGCGCGATCGCGGCTGTCGCTCACGCGCGCGGCGACAGCGCAGCCGCTGCGCACATCGCGCTGGCGGCCGCCGAGCGCGCCGATCGGCACGCGATACCGATCGAGGCCGCCCGCTGCCGGATCCTCGCGGCGAAGGCGCTTGGCCGCGACGGCAATCTGCAGGCAGCCACCGGCGAGCTCGAGCGCGCCACCGGCGAGCTCCGGCGCGGCGGAGCGCACGGGTTTCGCGCCCAGGCCGAAGTCGAGTTGCAGCGCCTACGGCGCGGCGGCGGTGCGCGGTCGGCGATCGCCGGCCGGGGAGGGCTTGCGTCGTTGACCGAGCGCGAGCGACAGATCGGCGAGCTCGTGCGCGACGGTCACACCAACCGCGCGATCGCGGCGACGATCCACGTCAGCGAGAAGTCCGTCGAGCGCAGCATGTCTCGCATGTTCGCCAAGCTCGGTGTGTCAAGTCGCACCGCGGTCGCCCTGCGCATAGCCTCCGAGGAGGATCCTGCGCAGCGCGTGACATGACTTGAAGGCCCCCCGGGGCATCCCGCCATGCCCGTGCGCGATGGTCGCGGCCAGCGCCATCCGGTGGTCCTCCGTCCACGGCGGACCGAGCGCCGCCCGCGGCCCGAGCAGGATCTCGTCGGCCCGCTCGGCCAGCCGGCCGGCCGCTCGGGTCTCCACGGTCTTGGCGTCGTAGAGGTGGACCTCCCAGCCGCTCGCGTGCGCGGACTCGGCCAGCACCGGGCGGTACATGACGGAGTCGGCGCGGGCCTCGTACGGCACTCGCCGCAGGACGGCGATGTCCTGGGGGAAGTCGCCGGCCAGGCCCGCCTCATCCAGGGCATCTGACGTCGCACGAAGCACCGATCGACGACCCTGTGATCGGCCGACGCCGTCACGGCCACGGCCCAGCCGAAATGATGTGCGATGTGAGACGCACACCGCGATTATGCCCCGGGTGGGGCCGGGCGGGCGCGAAGTGTCAGCCCGCCGCCTTCACTGCTTCGGTGCTTGCGTCGTGGTCCTGGAAGACGGTCTGGGCGGTCATCAGGGCGTTGGTCGCGGCCGGGAAGCCGGCGTAGGCGATCATCTGGGTGATCACCTCGATCACCTCTTCGCGCGAGGCGCCGGAACGCAGCGCCGCGTCGACGTGCAGCTTGAGCTGGGGAAGGGCGAACCCCTGGACGGTCAGCGCCGCAACGGTGCACAGCTCGCGCGTCCTCAGATCGAGGACGTCGCGCGTGTAGAGCTCGCCGAACGGAAACGTGACGTTCACCCAGGCGAACTCGGGCGCGAGCGCTTTGATCTTCTGGATGTAGGAGTCGGCCATCGGGCCGAGCTGCTTGCGGATCTCCTCCATCCCGCGCTGGTATTCGGCGGATGCCTCGTCGTGCTCGGGTTGTGCATCCGTGTCGGTCGTGGCCATTCCCCGGCCTCCCTCATGTCGGTGTCGGATGTCACGTATCGGCGGGTTTCAACTGCAGCCTTGAGCGTTGCGGGTCAGTCGACCAGCATGTGCGCATGGCGGGTGCGGTCGATCACATCGAACGGGGCCGTGCGTTCTATGCGAGCCGGGCCTGGACGGACGCGCACGAGTCGCTGTCGCGCGCCGATCGGGTGCAGCCGCTGGCCGCCGAGGATCTCGAGTCGCTGGCGACGTCGGCGTACATGCTGGGTCGCGACGCGGACTACGTCAGCGCCATGGAGCGCGCGTATCAGGCGCACCTCGACGGCGGCGCGGGCCTGCGCGCGGCGCGCTGTGCGTTCTGGATCGCGATCAACCTCATCCTGCGCGGCAAGCTCGGCGGTGCGACGGGGTGGCTCGGGCGCGCCCGGCGGCTCGTCGAGGGCCAGGAGGGTGACTGCGTGGAACGTGGCTACCTCCTGCTGGCGGACATGTTCGCGCACGAGGCCGCCGGCGACCTCGAGGCCGCGGCCGGGGTCGCGGCCCAGGCGACGGCGATCGGCGCGAGCTTCGGCGAGATGGACCTGCACGCGCTCGCCGCACAGGATCAAGGCCTGCTCCTGATCGAGCTGGGCAGGGTGGTCGAGGGCCTCGCGCTGCTCGACGAGGCGATGGTGGCCGTCACCGCGGGCGAGCTGTCGCCGATGATCAACGGCTTCGTCTACTGCGGCGTGATCACCGGTTGCCGCGCCGCGCACGAGCCACGGCGCGCGCAGGAGTGGACCGAGGCTCTGGCGGCGTGGTGTGAGCAACAGCCCGACCTCGTCAGCTTCACGGGCACGTGCCTCGTGCACCGAGCCGAGATCATGGCGCTGCACGGCGCGTGGCCCGAGGCGCTGGGGGAGGCGCGGCGCGCCGCTGAGCGCTGCGCGCTGGCGAGCAACGTGTCGACAGCCGCGCAGGCCCGCTACGTGCAGGGCGAGATCCATCGCTTGCGCGGCGAGTTCGCCGCGGCCGAGGAGGCCTACCGCGACGCGCGCCGCGGCGGCTGCGACCCGCAGCCCGGCCTCGCGCTGCTGCGGCTTGCGCAGGGCGACGGCGATGTGGCCGCCGCGGCGATCGGACGTCTGGTCGAGGAGGCGCTGCAACCGGCGCAGCGCGTGCGGATGCTGCCGGCCTGCGTCGAGATCATGCTGGCCATCGGCGATGTCCCGGCGGCGCGTCGCGCGGGCGACGAACTGCAGGCGCTCGCCGAGCGCTGGACTGGACCGATGCTGGCCGCGCTGGCGGCGCACGCCCGCGGCGCCGTCGAACTGGCCGACGGCGATGCGCGCGCGGCGCTCGTCGCGCTGCGCCGCGCCGACGAGACCTGGCGCGCGCTCGACGCGCCCTACGAGGCGGCGCGCGCTCGCAGGCTGATCGCGCGCTGCTGCCGCGCGCTGGGCGATGACGACAGCGCGGCGCTCGAGCTCGACGAGGCACGCGCCGCGTTCGAGCGGCTCGGCGCCGCGCCCGATCTCGACCTCCCCGAGGAGCGCTCGACCGGCACGAGGGATGGCGCGACGCACGGCCTGACGCCGCGCGAGCTGCAGGTGCTGCGTCTCGTGGCGGCGGGCCGCAGCAACCGGGAGGTCGCCGGCGAGCTCGTGATCAGCCAGCACACCGTCGCCCGTCACCTGCAGAACATCTTCGCCAAGCTCGGCGTGGCGTCGCGGACCGCGGCAAGCGCGTTCGCCCACGCCCACGGCCTGCTCTGAGACCGCGCGTAGTCAGAAATGACCACGCGACCGCCCGCGTTGGTTGGTCAATGCAGGCGATGGCAGCGGCGGTGCAGCGCCGTAGCGTCGCACGCTCCGACGAGCGACTGACGGAGCGTGACGACATGACGACGACACAGGGTGCGGCGACGACGACCAGCGGGCAGGAAGCGCGTCAGCATCTGCTCAGCCGGCTGCCGGTCACGCAGCGGCGCGAGCTGCTGGCCGGGGTCTGGACCACCGTCCTGGAGGGCGGCGAGGGAGCGCCGGTCGTGCTGCTGCACGGTCCCGCGGGAAACGCGACGCACTGGATGCGGGTGATCCCGGAGCTGGCCACGACGCACGCGGTGATCGTCCCCGACCTGCCGGGTCACGGCGAATCGCAGCTGGCCGACGACGACGGCACGCTCGACGTCGCGCGCGTGGTCGACTGGCTGCGCGAGCTGATCGAGTGCACCTGCCCATCGCCTCCGACGCTCGTCGGATACGCGCTCGGCGGCGCGATCGCCGCGCAGTTCGCGGCCGACCACGGCGATCGGCTCGACCGGCTCGTGCTCGTCGACGCGCTCGGCCTGACCGGCTTCGCTCCGACCCCCGAGTTCGGGCTCGCCCTGGAGGAGTTCCTCGCGCGGCCGGGCGAGCGGACGCACGACAAGCTGTGGCAGCACTGCGCGCTCGACCTCGATGGCCTGCGCGCGCAGATGGGCGAGCACTGGGAGTCCTTCGCGGCCTACAACCTCGACCGTGCGCGCACGCCCGGCGCCAGCGCGGCGCTCGGCGGATTGATGGCGCAGGTCGGCCTGCCGGCCATCCCGGTCGCGCAGCTCAAGCGCATCGCCGTGCCCACGACGCTGGTCTGGGGACGCCACGACCTGGCGACCGCGCTGCCGATCGCCGAGGCCGCCCGCGATCGCTACGGCTGGGCGTTGCACGTGATCGAGGGCTGCGCCGACGATCCCCCGATCGAGCAGCCCGCGGCGTTGCTGCGGGCGCTGCACGCGGCGATGCGGACGGGGGGCGACCGGTGAGCGCCACGTACGACGCGATCGTCGTCGGCGCGCGCTGCGCCGGGTCGCCGACGGCGATGCTGCTCGCTCGCAAGGGCTATCGCGTGCTCGCGGTGGACCGGGCGACGTTCCCCAGCGACACGATGTCCACGCACATCATCCATCCACGCGGGGTTGCGGCGCTCGCCCGCTGGGGACTGCTCGAGCGCCTGCACGCCAGCGGGTGCGGGCCGATCGCGACCTACGCGTTCGACTTCGGGCCGCTGACGATCAGCGGATCCCCGCGCCTGCCGGGCGGCGGGCACGACGCCGTGTGTCCCCGGCGGATCGTGCTCGACGAGCTGCTGGCCGCGGCGGCGGTCGAGGCGGGTGTCGAGCTGCGCGAGGGCTTCGTCGTCGACGAGCTGGTCGTCGACGACGACCGCGTGCGGGGCGTGCGGGGGCACACGCGGTCCGGCGCGACCGTCACCGAGCGAGCCCGGATCGTGATCGGGGCGGACGGGCGCCGCTCGCTCGTGGCGAAGGCCGTGGGGGCAGCGTCCTATCGCGAGCGGCCCGCGCTGTCTGCGGGCTACTACTCCTACTGGAGCGGCCTGCCGACCGACCGCTTCGAGGCCTACATCCGTCCCGACCGGGCGTTCGGGGTCGCGCCGACCCACGATGGCCTGACGATCCTCATCGTGAACTGGCCGCGTGCGGAGTTCGAGGCCAACCGCAAGGACGTCGCGGGCAACTGCCGCGCGGCGCTCGAGCTCGCCCCGGAGCTCGCCGAGCGCGTGCGCGACGCCACGCGCGAGACCCGCTTCGTGGGCACGGCGGACCTGCCGAACTTCTTCCGCCAGCCGTCCGGTCCCGGCTGGGCGCTCGTGGGGGACGCCGGCTATCACAAGGATCCGATCACCGCCCAGGGCATCAGCGACGCCTTCCGCGATGGCGAGGCGATGGCGGACGCCGTCGACGAGGCGTTCGCCGGGCGACTCCCGATGAGCGAGGCGATGGCGCGCTACCAGCGCACGCGAGACGCGTCGGCGCTGCCCATCTACGAGCTCACCTGCGAGTTCGCGACGCTCGCGCCGCCCCCGCCGCAGATGCAGCAGCTGCTCGGCGCGATGCATGGAAACCGCGAAGCGATGAACGGCTTCGTCGGCGTGCTGGCGGGGTCGGTGTCCCCGGCGGCGTTCTTCGGGCCGCAGAACACGGCGCGCATCATGGCCGACGCGACCGCAGCGGCGGCAGCCTGATGCGGGCACTCAGAACCCGGTCACCTTGCCCGCAGTCTCAGGCCGGCTCAGCGCGGGCGCGCCCGTAGCGTTCGTAGATCACGCGCGAGCCGAACGTCCTGGTCTCGATCAGGTCGAGCGGGACCTCGTCGGTGACCGGCGGCAGGAACGGCGTGCCGCCACCGAGGACGACCGGATAGCGGAACATGCGCAGCTCGTCGACCAGGCCGAGCTCGACAGCCTGCGCGGCCAGGCCGGCACCGCCGATCGCGATGTCCTTGTCCGTCGCGGCCATCGCCGCGGCCGTCTCCTCGGCCAGCGACGCCTCGGCGAGGCGGGCGTTCCCCGCGACGCTGTCGAGCGTCCGGCTGAAGACGATCTTCGGGATCGCGCACCAGAGATCGGCGAACTCGGCCTCGGGCTCGCTGTCGCGCATCGACGGATCCGTCTCCCAGACCACCATCGTCTCGTACAGCCTGCGGCCGCAGAGAAAGCCGCCGAGCTCGCGGACCTCCTCGATGTGGAAGCGGAACGTCTCCTCGGTCGGGACGCTCCACCCGAAGTCGCCGTCCCGGTCGGCGATGAAGCCGTCGACTGAGACGCTCATCGAGTAGATCAGCATGGCGGCGAGCGGCTCGCGCCGCAGCGACCGACGATCGCTCTTGAGCGTGAAATCAGGGCTCTCCTACGTTTCGCGGTCTGCTCCCCCGCTCACTTCACCCGCAGCCCGTGTTGTTCCCGCAGCTCGAGCACGTGTAGCAGGATCCCGTGCGCTGCATCATGCCGCCGCACTGCGCGCACGCCGGTCCGAGGTCGAGGCCGCGCATGCGGGCGGGGACGACCGGCGGGGAGTCGGTCATCGCGTCGGCGGCCGCGCGCGTCGTGGCCGGCTGGGTTACCGCCTGCGGCGTGGGCTTCGCGGCAGCGGTGCCCCCGCCGTTGGAGGGCCGGCTCGTGTCCGACGCGCGCGACGTGCCGGAGTCCTCGGCCATCTTGCGCGCCCGCACCTCGGGCGTGAGGATGCCGAGCTCCTCCTGCGTGTCGGTGTCGAGGAAGCGCGACGCCAGCCAGCGCATGATGTAGTCGGGCATCGACTTGGCGAACGGGATCTCCGGGTTCTGCGTGATGCCCTCGGGCTCGAAGCGCATGTAGGAGAACTTCTCCACGAGCGTGTCGAGCGGCACGCCGTACTGCAGCGCGATCGAGATCGACGTCGCGAACGCGTTCATCATGCCGCGCAGCGTCGAGCCCTCCTTGCCGATGTCGGTGAGGAAGATCTCGCCGACCGTGCCGTCCTCGTACATGCCCGCGGTGATGTAGCCCTCGTGGCCGGCGATCGAGAACTTGTGCGTGATCGACTGGCGCTCGCGCGGCATGCGGTTGCGCTTCGGCCCCGCCTCGGCGATCGCCTTCCTGCGCGCCGAGGCGACGGCGCCCTCGATGAGCTCGTCGACCTGCTCCTGCGAATAGCCCTCCACGATCATCGCCTCCGCACCCGTCAGCACCGGCTTGGCGTCCTGCGCGTCGGTGCGCAGCGCCTGCGCGGTCTTCGAGCCGTCGCGGTAGATCGCCAGCGCCTTGACGCCGAGCCGCCACGCCTGCAGGTAGGCGTCGGCGATGTCCTCCACGCCGGCCTCGTGCGGCAGGTTGACGGTCTTCGAGATCGCGCCCGAGATGAACGGCTGGACGGCGCCCATCATCTTGATGTGGCCCATGTGCGAGATCGCGCGCTCGCCGACCGCCACGTCGAACACCGACAGGTGCTCGGGCAGCAGTCCCGGCGCGCCGACGATCGTCGCGTGCTCGTTGATGTGCGCCTCGATCGCGGCGATCTGCGGCTCGTCGTAGCCGAGCGTGCGCAGCGCCATCGGGATCGTCTGGTTGACGATCGTCATCTGGCCGCCGCCGACGAGCTCCTTGAACTTCACGAGCGAGAAGTCCGGCTCGACGCCGGTCGTGTCGCAGTCCATGAGGAACGAGATCGTCCCCGTCGGCGCGAGCACCGTCGCCTGCGCATTGCGGTAGCCGTGCTGCTCGCCGACCTCGACGGCCTCCTCCCACGCCATCCGCGCCGCGTCGAGCAGCTCGGCGTCCGAGCACGTCGGGTCGGGGATCGCGTAGGACGCGTCGCGGTGCATGCGCATGACCGCGTTGTGCGCGTCGCGGTTCTCCTCGTAGCGCTCGTAGGGCCCCAGCGCCGCGGCCACGCGCGCGGACTGCAGGTACGCGCGACCGGTCATCAGCGAGGTGATCGCCGCCGCCGTGCCACGACCCTCGTCGGAGTCGTAGGCCATGCCGTTGGACATGAGAAACGCGCCGAGGTTCGCGTAGCCCAGGCCGAGCTGACGGAACGCGCGGGCGTTGACGCCGATCTTCTCCGTGGGATAGCTCGACGGCCCGACGATGATCTCCTGGGCGAGGAACATGACGTCGACCGCGCGCTCGTAGGACTCCACGTCGAACGTGCCGTCGGCGCGGCGGAACTTCATGAGGTTCAGCGAGGCCAGGTTGCAGGCCGAGTCGTCGACGTGCATGTACTCGCTGCACGGGTTGGACGCGTTGATCCGGCCCGAGTTCGGCGACGTGTGCCACTGGTTGATCGTCGTGTCGTACTGCACGCCCGGGTCGGCGCACTGCCACGCCGCTTCGGCGATGTCGCGCATGAGCTCGCGCGCGGGGATCGGATCGCCGACGGGCTCGCCGGTCGTGCGTGCGAGCAGGTGCCAGTCCTCGTCGTTCTCGACGGCGCGCATGAACTCGTCGGTCAGCCGCACCGAGTTGTTGGCGTTCTGGTACTGGATCGAGATGAAGCCCTCACCGTCGATCGACATGTCGAAGCCGGCGTCGCGCAGCGCGTTGGCCTTCTTCTCCTCCTTGGCCTTGCACCAGATGAACTCGCGGATGTCCGGATGGTCGATGTCCAGCACGACCATCTTCGCCGCGCGGCGCGTCTTGCCGCCGGACTTGATCGTGCCCGCCCACGAGTCGGCGCCACGCATGAAGGAGACCGGGCCGGAGGCGGTGCCGCCCTTGGACAGGGGCTCCGTCGAGCCGCGAATGTTCGAGAGGTTGATGCCCGAGCCCGAGCCGCCGAGGAAGATCTTGCCCTCGTTGGTGTTCCAGTCGAGGATCGAGTCCATCGTGTCGTCGACGGAGAGGATGAAGCAGTTGTGGACCGCGACGTTGTTGCTGAGGTACTCGCCGGATTCGGTCTGGATGTCGTAGACCTCCATCTCGCCGAGCGGCTCGATCGCGACGATCTCCTCCTCACGCAGGTCCGGGCAGCGCTTGGGGTTGCGCAGGTCCAGCGACGCAAGCAGCTTGTCCTGCTTCTTTGCGTCGACGAAGCCCACGAGCTCCGCGAACCGCGCTCGCTCCGAGCCGATCGAGACGAAGACTTCGTGCATGTCGTGGCGGTCGCTGCGCCGCTCCTTCTTGTGCGTCCGCCGCGAGTAGATACCGATGACCCCGAGCAGGATCTGCACGTCTTCTGACCAACGCTCTCCGATGACGGCGAAGCCGATGCGACCGTTCTCGTAGCCGCCGTTGGCTCGGCGGACACTGACGTAGCCGTCAGCCTGGAAGATGCTGCGCAGGTACGCCACGATCTCGTCGTGCGACGCCGTCCAGAGCTTGGTCGGCACGCGGATGTCGGTGCCGCGGGCGAGCAGCTGCCACCGCTCGACGTACTCGCGCAGCACCTCGCCGTACAGACGGATGCGCTGGACGGGAGTCGAGATCGTGTCGGCGTCGCGGACGTTGCGGTGAACGTCCGGGAACACGACGTCGAGGTGGTGCTCGACCCATGAGCGCTCCGCGGCGGTAGCCACCTGAAACTCGATCGTCAGCGAGCGGTTGGTGCCGTACTTGTATTGGCCGACGAATCCATCGGCCTGCAGCCAGCCGGCAAGGGCGGCCTCGGAGACCGCCACCGGATCGGCCGCGGCAGGAGCGCCGTCATCGTCGGGCATGCTGCCGGCTGTGACGAGCGCGCGCTCCGCGACCTTCGCCCGGTGCGGGTGCAGATGCATGCGCATCCCGAGTTCGAGTTCGTCGATCCGCAGCCACTGCGGCTGCGTCCGCCGCTCGCGCACCGCCTTCACGACGTGGTCGGCGGTCGCCTCGACGAAGCTGCCGTTGCGTAGACGCACGCGGTAGACGGGCTTCACCCCATTGGCCTTCGTCGCGACGATCTCCGTGACGCCGTTGGCGTCGTAGACCTCGCGGCCGACGAGGTCGCGCTCGACGAGTTCACCGATCGGGACCATTCCCTCGGGCGTGGAGACGAGTGCGCCGTAGGGCTGGCATGCCGAGCACTGCGGGCTCTCCTCGAAGCCGACGTTGAACCAGACGGGCGAGTTGAACGCCGCCATCTGGTGCAGCAGCACGTAGGTCAGCTCGTCCTGGAACGCGTCGCCGTCCTCGACGGACGCGAAGTACCCGCGCGACCGGCCCCAGTCGGCGATCGTGCCCGCCACACGGCCGATCATCTGGCGCACGGAGTGCTCGCGCGTCGGCGCGCCGAGCTGGCCGCGGAAGTACTTCTGGGCGACGATGTTCGTCGCGTTCTGCGACCACGTGCGCGGGAACTCGACGCCGCGCTGCTCGAAGGCGACGCGCTCGCCGTGGGCGATGCGGGCATCGCGCAGTTCCCACTCGACCGTCGTGAACGGATCGACGCCGGGCTTCGTGAAGTAGCGGGAAACGGACAGCGCCTCGCCTGCCTTGACGTCGGTCACGGGTGGGGTCTGCGAAGTGCGCTGCATCGTCCTGCTCCTCTCGTCGCCGCACTCAAATTGTCCCTGTTTGCGGCGTGTCGTCTGCGATATGGCGGGCGTCGGTTTCTACGCCTCGGGTCGGACGGAACGAGGGAGTGCCAACCCGCCGGACGACCACTCCAGTTTACCGCCCGCGCGCGCGCAAACCGCGTTCCCAGCAGGCGAAAAACGACCCAAGGAGCGGGGACCTCACGAACGGCGCTGCGAGTGCGTTGAACATGCACAACGAGTGCAAGGAGCACGAATGGATCTGCATCTCTCAGGCCGCGTCGCCGTCGTCACGGGGGCCTCGAAGGGCATCGGCCTCGCGGTCACGCGCACGCTGCTGCAGGAGGGGGCGCGCATCGTCGCGACCTCGCGCGCCGGCACCCCCGAGCTCGACGCCCTCGCCGGCACGGGCGGCCTGCTGCACGTCCCCGCCGACCTCATGGATCCCGCCGCCCCCGCGGAGGTCATCGCCCGCGCGGTCGAGACGTTCGGCGGCCTGGACATCCTCGTCAACAACGCCGGCGGCCCGCCGCCCGGCACGAAGCTTCCGCAGTTCGGCTTCCTCGGGCTGACCGACGACGCCTGGCGTGCGATGCTCGAGTTCAACCTCCTTGCCGCGGTCCGGGCCTGCCGCGCGGCGATCCCGCTGCTCGTCGAGCGCGGCGGCGGATCGATCGTCAACGTCACCTCCGGGCACGCGCGCCAGCCGTCCGCCGTCAACGTCCACTACGGCGCGGCGAAGGCCGCGCTGGCGAACCTCACGAAGGCGCTGTCGGAGGAGTTCGGCGCGCAGGGCGTGCGCGTCAACAGCGTCTGCCCGGGCCCGGTCAACACGCCGTGGTGGACCGACGCGGGCGGCGCGGCCGACATCATCGCCGCGGCCACAGGCAGCGATCGCGCCACGCTCATGACCGTCGAGGCGCCCGCGATGATGGCGCTCGTCACCGGGCGGCTCGCCGAGCCGCAGGAGATCGCCGACGCCGTCGTGCTGCTCGCGTCGCCGCGCTCGGCGAGCACGACCGGCAGCGAGGTCGTCGTCGACTCGGGCTTTCTGAAGGCGGCGTGACGGCCAGGGCGGCGAGCGTGGCGGGGTTGTGTTCGCTTCGAGCATCCACGCGCCACACTGCCGCCGGCCCGCCGCGCCCGCCGCCGCCGCCACGGCCCGCACGCGCCGAGAGGCAGGCTCTCTCGGAGATGCCGTTCGACCACGCGCCCGCCGCCCCACCGCACCGCGAAGCGCACAAGCCGCGCGCGGGCGACCGATAATCGGCGGCGATGCTGCTGCGCGCCGCGGAGCTGAGGGCGATCAGGGACGGCGAGATCGACCTCGCGTTTCGCCGCTGGGAGCGGCCGCGGCTGCGCGAAGGCACGCACATCCGCACGGCGATCGGGCTCGTCGAGGTGACCGCCGTCGAGCCGGTCGCCGCGGAGAGCATCAGCGCCGGCGAAGCGCGCCGTGCCGGCGCCGGCACCTGCGAGGAGCTCATCGCACGCCTCGACAGGAAGAACCCCGACCAGCCGATCTACCGCATCGGCCTGCGCTTCGCGGGCGCCGACCCGCGCGTCGCGCTGCGCGAGAACGCCGACCTCACCGTCGACGAAATCAACCAGATCATCCAACGACTCGACCGCCTCGATCGCGCCCGCGGCGAGCCCTGGACGCGCGCGACGCTGGAGCTCATCGAGCGTCAGCCGGAGACCAAGGCGGCCGAGCTCGCGGAGCAGACCCAACGCGAGACGGCCGCCTTCAAGCGCGACGTGCGCAAGCTCAAGGAGCTCGGCCTGACCGAGTCGCTGGAGCGCGGCTATCGCATCTCGCCGCGCGGTCAAACGCTCCTGCGAAACCGTCGCGCGTAGCAGGTCTGTCCACCCATCGAGCGACCGATGGCGATTTCGACACATGCCGCCGCTCTGTCGAACATCGGTAACAGAATCCCCACGCGCGGGTGAGGTTGGGTTGTATGGACACCATGCCGACGTCGTCAGCGCTGCTCTTCCCCGGACAGGGCAGCCATTCCGAGGGGATGCACGAGCCCTTCACCGACCATCCGCTGCTCAAGCGCGGAATCGAGCTGCTCGGATTCGACCCGTTCAGCCGCCTGTCAGAGGGAACGCGCACGCAGCAGCCCGCGCTGTTTCTGTGCTCGATGGCGCAGTGGGCCTCGCGCGAGGACCACGAGACCGATCCGCTCGCCGCGGCCGGCCACTCGCTCGGCGAGTACGCCGCGCTGACCGCCGCCGGCGCGATCGACTTCGAGGACGGCGTGCGGCTCGTCCGCGCCCGCGCCCAGGCGATGGCCGACGCCGCCGCGCGCCAGCCCGGCGGCATGGTCGCGATGCTCGGCGGCGACCGCGACGACGTCTACGAGCTGGCGGCCGAGCTCGAGCTGTCGCTGGCCAACGACAACGCGCCGGGCCAGATCGTGCTCTCCGGCCGGATGCGCTCCGTCGACGCCGCCGTGCGGCGCTCCGCCGACATCGGCTGCCGCGCGCGCAAGCTCGACGTCGCCGGCGCGTTTCACTCCCCGCTCATGGCGCCCGCCGCCGACGCGCTGCGCGAGGCGCTCGACAACACGCCGATCCAGGAACCCGTCTTCCCCGTCCTCTCCAACGGCAGCACGCGCCCCTTCGAGGACATCCGCGCGGAGCTCGCAGAGAATCTCCTCAAGCCGGTGCGCTGGCGCGAGATCCTGCTCGAGCTGCAGGCGATGGGCGCCATCGACTACGTCGAGTGCGGACCGGGCAGCGTGCTGCGCGGGCTTGTGAAGCGCACCCTGCGGGCGGCTGCATGACCGCACGCCAGCGCTCGACGCGTGACCCCGGGCAGTCCGAAGGCGCGACGCGATGAGGGCCGGCGTGATCGGGATCGGCTCGGCGCTGCCCGAGCACATCGTCACCAACAAGCAGTTCGAGACCTATCTCGACACGACCGACGAGTGGATCCGCCGCCGCACGGGGATCCGCGAGCGCCGCCATCTCAACGGCACGGTGACGCTGACCGACCTCGCCCTCGCGGCGTGCGTCGCCGCGCTCGAGGACGCCGGCCGCGTCGCCGCCGACATCGACCACGTCATCGTCGCGACGTTCACACCCGACCGCCTCATGCCGGGCCTGGCGCCGAAGCTCGCCAAGCTGCTGGGCACGGACGGCGCCGGCGCGATCGACGTCAACGCCGCCTGCGCGGGCTTTCTCTACGGACTCGACCAGACCGCCGCGCTCATCGAGTCCGGCCGCGTGAAGTGCGCGCTCGTCGTCGGCGCCGAGGCGCTCAGCCGCGTGACCGACCCCAACGATCGCGGCACCGCGATCCTCTTCGCCGACGGCGCCGCGGCGGTCGTCGTCGAGGGCGGCGAGTTCGAGATCGGCTGCACCCCTTTTGTGCTGGCCTCCGACGGCGAGCACGGCGACCTGCTCTACGCAGAGCGCGACGAGCGGCTGCTGCACATGGAGGGCCAGGAGGTCTACCGCCACGCCGTCGAGCGGATGGTCGAGGCCACCCGCGAGGCGCTGCACCGCGCGGACATGACCGTCGACGACGTCGACGTGCTGATCGTCCACCAGGCCAACCAGCGCATCATCGACGCGGCGGCCCGCCGGCTCGGCGTTCCGGAGGAGAAGGTCTTCGCGAACGTCGCCACGATCGCGAACACGTCGAGTGCGTCGATCCCGCTCGCGCTGCACCACGCCGAGCTGGCCGGCGCGCTGAAGCCCGGCGACATCGTCGCGCTGGCGGCGTTCGGCGGCGGCTTCGTGTGGGGCGCGGGCGTCGTCAAGTGGAAGGAACGCGTCCATGCCGGTGCCTGACGGCGGGGTCGCGCTCGTGACCGGCGGCTCGCGCGGCATCGGCGCGGCGATCGCCGAGCGGCTGAAGGCCGACGGCCTGACCGTCGTCACGCTCGGGCGCACGAGCGGCGACGTGCAGGCCGACGTCGGCGACTCCGCCTCGGTCGCACAGGCCTTCGCCGACGTGCGCGAGCGGTTCGGCCCGGTCCTCGTGCTCGTCAACAACGCCGGCGAGCGCCAGGACGGCCTGGCCGTCCGGATGAAGGCCGAGCAGTGGGAGTCCGTGATCGACACGAACCTCAACGGCGCCTTTCACTGCATCCGCCAGGGCCTGGACGACATGCTCAGCGCGCGCTGGGGGCGGATCGTGAACATCTCCTCGGTCGTCGCCGAGCGCGCGAACCCCGGCCAGAGCAACTACGGCGCCGCGAAGGCCGGGATGCTCTCGCTGACGCGCACGATCGCGCGCGAGATGGCCCGCAAGGGCATCACCTGCAACGCGGTGACGCCGGGCGTCATCGAGACCGACATGACCGTCGGCGTCGCGGACAAGCTGCTGGCCGGCGTTCCCGCCGGCCGCATCGGCCGACCCGAAGAGGTCGCCCACGCCGTCTCCTTCCTCTGTTCGGACGGAGCGGCATACGTAAACGGGGCCACGCTCGCCGTCGACGGCGCGCTGGCCGCATGAGAGGAGCACACAGATGGCTGCTGTAACCGAGAACGACGTCCTGGAAGAGATCCGCGATCAGCTCGAGGCGATCAAGGTGCCCGGCGCCAAGGAGGCCAAGCCGGAGAACACGTGGTCTGAGCTCGACGTCGACTCGCTGGACCTCGTCGAGCTGGTCAAGGCGCTCGAGGACCGCTTCGACATCACGATCTCCGACGACGACCTCAAGCCGATCGAGTCCGTCGGCGACGCCATTGCGCTGACGATGCGCCTCTCCGAGGCTGAAGAGGGTGCGCCTGCATGAGCGACTGGGCGTCCCCCCACATCGAGATCGCGATCACCGGCCGCGGTGTCGTCTCGTCGATCGGCGAGGGGGCGGACGCGTTCGTCGACGCAGTGCTCGAGCGCCGCTCCGGCATCGTCGACGGCATGGCCCCGTGCAGCGAGTTCGACCCTGAGACGGCGATGTCGCCGAAGCTCGCGCGGCGCTCGGATCGCTATACGCAGCTGGCGTTCGGCGCCGCGGTGCAGGCGGCCGAGGAGGCCGGCCTGGGCAACGGCGGCATCGATCTCGAGCGCCTGGCGATCCTCGTCGGCACCGGCGTCGGCGGTCTCAAGACGCTCGAGGACGAGTGCCGCGAGTTCGTCAAGGGCGGCGAGCGCGCGGTGTCGCCGCACTTCGTGACGATGATGATGCCCAACGCCGCCGCCGGTGCGATCGCGATGGAGCTCGGCGCCCACGGCCCCGGCTTCAGCGTCTCGTCGGCGTGTGCGACGGGCAGCCACGCGATCGGCGAGGCCAAGCGGATGCTCGAGCGCGGCGAGGCGGACATCGTCGTCGCGGGCGGCACCGAGGCGGCGATCACACCGCTGTGCATCGCCGCCTTCCGGCGCTTGGGCGCGCTGTCGCGCGAGGGCATCTCGCGCCCGTTCGACGCCAAGCGCGACGGCTTCGTCATGGGCGAGGGCGCGGGCGTGATCATCATGGAGCGCAAGGAGCACGCGGAGAAGCGCGGGGCGAAGATCCTCGGCTACGTCGCGGGCTACGGCGCGTCGAACGACGCGTTTCACATGACGCAGCCCGACAAGGAGGGCCGCGGCGCCGAGAAGGCGATGCGGGCGGCGCTGTCGGACGCTCAGACGAGCGTCGAGGAGGTCGGCTACATCAACGCGCACGGCACGTCGACGCCGTTCAACGACCGCATCGAGACGCGCGCGATCCACTCGATCTTCGACGGCGGCTCGCCGCCGGTGTCGAGCACGAAGTCGGCGATCGGGCACCTGCTCGGCGCGGCCGGCGCGGTCGAGGCGATCGCCGTGATCGGCGCGTTGCAGCGCGGGCTGCTGCCGCCGACGCTGAACTTCCAGGACGTCGATCCCGACTGCGACCTGGACTACATCCCCGACGGGCCGCGCGAGGCGCCGGGCCTCACGGTCGCGATGTCGAACTCGTTCGGCTTCGGCGGCCAGAACGCCTGCCTCGTGTTCCGGAAGGCGACGTGACGGCACCTGGGGGAAGCGCGGTGACGCCGGAGGCAGAAGTCGGCAGCGGCAACGGGGCGAGCTCGGCCAAGGTCGTCGCGGAGCCGCCGCTCGCGGCGCAGGTGCGGATCGACCTGCTGCTCGACGAGCGCTCCTTCCACCCGACGCGCACCCACTCCGGCGACGGCGTCATCTGCGGCTCGGGCCGCGTCGACGGCCGGCCGGTGTACGTGTGGGCGCAGAACGTCAAGCACAAGGGCGGCTCGCTCGGCCAGGCCGGCGGGGCGACGATCGTCAGGACCATCGAGGCCGCCAACAAGGCCGGCGCGCCGGTCGTCGGCTTCCTGCACTCCGGCGGGGCACGCCTGCAGGAGGGCATCGGCGCGCTCGGGGCGTACGCCTCGATCTTCCGCGCGACGTCGCGTGCGACGGTGCCGCAGATCAGCGTCATCTGCGGGCCCTGCGCGGGCGGCGCGGCGTACTCGCCGTCGCTCGGCACCCTGGTGATGATGGTCGGCGAGGAGGCGCAGATGTTCCTCACGGGCCCGCGCGTCATCGCGAAGGTCACCCGCGAGGTCGTCACGGGCGTCGAGCTCGGCGGCCATCGCGTGCACCGCAAGAGCGGCGTGTCGCACGTCGAGGCCGACGACGACGTCGCCGCCTCCGCGCTCATCCGCCAGGCGCTCTCCTACTTTCCCGGCACGCCGGGCGGGCCGCTGCCCTACCGCGAGCCGGTCGATCCGCTGCCCGGCGATCCGTCGGACCCGATCCCCGCGAACAAGCGCCTGGTCTACGACGTGCGCGACGTCATCGGCCACCTGCTCGACGGCGGCGAGTTCCTCGAGCTGAGCAAGCGCTACGCGAAGAACATGGTCATCGGCTTCGGCCGCATCGAGGGCCACCCGGTCGGCGTCATCGCCAACCAGGCGCGCTACCTCGGCGGCGTGCTCGATGCCGCCGCGTCCGACAAGGGCGCCTGGTTCGTGAACATGTGCGACAGGTACCAGATCCCGCTGGTCGTGCTCTCCGACACGCCCGGCTACCGCCCCGGCGTGCGCCAGGAGCGCGAGGCCGTGCTGCGCCGCGGGGCCGAGCTGCTGCGGGCGTTCTCGGTCTGCGAGATGCCGCGCGTGACAGTGACCATGCGACAGGCGTACGGTGGTGCGTACATCGTCATGAACTGCCGCGACCTCGGACACGACCTCACGCTCGCCTGGCCCGGCGCCACGATCGGCGTCATGGGCGCGCCGCAGGCGATCGAGATCGTGCACCGCCGCGATCTCGAGGCCGGCGCCGATCCCGCCGAGCTGGCCGCCGCCTACGAGGAGCAGCACCTGCCGGTCGCGATCGCCGCGAAGGCCGGGTTCATCGACGAGATCGTGAGCCCGGACAAGACTCGTGAGCGAATCGCCGCCCACTTCGAAGCCCGCCGGTAACGGACCGGGCACGGCGGGAGACGGTGCCGCGGCGGCGCCCGGCCTCCTGGCGCCGCGCAACGCGACCGAGGACGCGATCCTCGAGGCCGCCCGCGAGCTGCTCAGCGAGGGCTCGCACGAGCAGGTCACGATCGACACCATCGCGCGGCGGGCGTTCGTATCGCGCACGACGGTCTACTTCTACTTCGAGAACAAGCGCGCGGTCATGGACCGCCTCATCCAGCAGGCGTTCGCCGACATGGACGACGCGGCGTCGCCGTACTTCGAGGGGTCGGGGGATCCGCGGATGGAGCTCGCGCTCGGCCTGGCGCGGTTCGTGGGGGTCGTCAACCGCAACGGCCCGATCCTCGTGCTCGCGGCGCATCTGTACGGCTCCGACGAGCACATGCCGTCGCAGTGGGAGCCCTACGTCAACCGCTTCATCGCCGGCGCCGAGGCGCGCATCGCGCGCGACCAGCTGCGCGGCCAGGCGCCCGGCGACATCCCGGCGCGGGTGGCGGCGCAGGCGCTGTGCGCGATGGTCGAGCGCCACCTGACGATCGAGGTCATCCGCAACGGCCGCGACATGCGCGAGGCGGTGCGCCAGCTGACCGAGCTGTGGTTCCGCGCGGTGTACGCGGGCGGGGGCTCGGCCGGCGGGGGTCCTGCGGGATCGGCGTAGCGCCACCCACACCAGACGCCGCGCGGATCGACCTGCTGGGCGGCTTCCGTGTCCGGATCGGCCACCGCGAGATCCTCGAGGCCGACTGGCCCGGGCGCCGGGCTCAGGAGCTCGTGGCGCTCCTGGCGCTCGCGGATGGACACCGGCTCGTCCGCGACCAGGTGCTCGAGCACCTCTGGCCGCACCTCGGGCGGGAGGCGGGGGCGGCGAACCTGCGCAAGGCGGCGCACCATGCCCGCCGCGTGCTCGGCGAGGCGGATGCGGTCGTGCTGCGCGGCGGCCAGGTCGCGCTCTTCCCCTCGCGCACGGTGATCTGCGACGCCGAGCGCTTCCTGACCGAGGGCGACCTCGCCCTGCGCCGCGGCGACGACCGTGCGTGCGCTCGCGTCGCGGCGGCATACCGGGGCGACGTGCTGCCCGCCAGCCCGTACGAGGAGTGGACGCAGCAACCGCGCCGGCGGGCGCGGGCCGTGCTCGCCGAGCTTCTGCGCCGGACGCAGCAGTGGGAGCGGCTGGTGGAGATCGAGCCGACCGACGAGATCGCCTGCCAGCAGCTCATGCGGGCGGCCATCGAAGCGGACCGGCGGCACGTTGCGCTGCGCTGCTACGAGCGGCTGCGGATCGCGCTGATCCGTGAGCTCGGCACCCATCCCGGGGTGCAGACGCGCGCGCTCTACGACCTGTGCACGGCAGGCATCCGGCTCGGCGAGGACACCTTCGTCGGCCGGGGGCTCGAGCTGGCCGACCTCGACGGCCTGCGCGAGCGGGTCGCGGAGGGCGGTGCGGCGGCGGTGCTCGTGCGAGGCAGGGCCGGCATCGGCAAGTCGGCGCTCTGCCGCGAGGCGATGCGCCGTGCCGTCGCCGGCGGCTGGCGGATCCTCAGCACCGGCGCCAGCGCCACCGGCGCGCCCTACGACCCGATCGGGTCGGCTGTCGCCCAGCTGCTCGTTCATGGCCGCGGGCCGCTGGATGCCCTGCCACGTCGCACGCACTCGGTGCTGGCCGAGCTGAACCCGCTGGCCGGGCCGGCGCCCCCGCTGGACAGCGCCCTGACGCGCCATCAGGTCGTCGCGGCGTTCTGGCGCGCGCTTGCGCTGGCCGAGGGCGGTTCGCCGACGCTGCTGTGCATCGAGGACGCCCACCTCTGCGACGAGGCGACCGCCGACGTGCTGCACCAGCTCGTCGCCGGCGGCGGCCGGCATCCCCTCGTCGTGCTGCTCGCCTGCCGCGCCGAGTGGATCCGGACGAGCCTGCCGCAGGGCATCCGCCGGCTCGCGCGCGGCGACCGCACGCTGGCGCTCGAGCTCGGGCCGCTGGAGGACGCCGCGATCGCGCAGCTCGTGACGCTCGCCGCGGCGCAGCGGCCCGCCCCGGACGCGGTGGACGCGATCGTCCACAGCGCGCAGGGCAACCCGTTCTTCGCCCTCGAGCTCGCGCGCTCGCTCGGCACGGATCCGTCGAGCCCGCTGCCCGAGACCGTCCGCGCCGCGATCAGGGAGCGATTCGCCGGCCTGGACGCGGAGGCGCTGGGCGCACTGACCACCCTGGCCATCGTCGAGGACGACCTCGACATCGCCAGCGTCCTCGCGCTGACCGGCCACGACGAGGCCGCCGCCTTCGCGCTGCTCGACGCGGCGCTGGACGCCGGACTGCTCGTCGTCGCGGGGACGCGCTACCGCTTCCGCCATGCGCTGGTCCGCCAGGCGCTCACCGACGACATGGCGCCGCATCGGCGCGTCGGCCTGCACCGCGACGCCGCGCGCCGGCTCGAGGTCGCGGGCGCCGCGGCCACGCTCATCGCCCGTCATTGGCTGAAGGGCGAGCGGCCGGCCGCGGCGGTCCCGTGGCTGTTGCGCGCGGCGCGCCACGCGACGAAGATCGGCGCCTACGCCGATGCGCGCGCCCAGGTCGACCGGCTGCTCCTCGAGCGGCCCGCCCACGCCGAGGCGCTCTGCCTGCGGGCGGAGATCCTCGACGCCCTGGGCGACAGCGGGGCTCCCGCCGCCTACGCCGCCGCCGCGGAGGCGGTCGGTGAACCCGCCGCCCAGGAGCTGAAGGCGCGCCAGGCGCTCGCACAGCTCAAGGCCAGCGACCCCACCGGCGCGCTGCGCACGCTCGACGGCGCCACGCCGCGCACGACCGTCGGCCGCCTGGCCGAGGCGCTGACCCTCAGCGCCGCCGCCGCGATCGGCGCCTACGCCGATTCCGCGACCGCCGCGGCGAAGGCCGACGAGGCGCATCGCCTCGCGATCGAGCTCGGGGACCCGGGCGCGATCCTCGATGCGACGTGGGCTCACGCCCTGGCCGCTCACGCGCAGGGCGAGCTGCCCGCGCGGCTGCGGGAGTACCTGCGCGCCACGCACCATCTGCCCGAGATCGCCACCCGGGTGTTCGACGGGCAGCTGTGCGTCACCGAGCGAATGCTCCACGGCGGGCTGCCCAACGCCGAGATCATCGCGTTCGCCGACGGTCTCGCCGCCGAGGCCGAGCGGATCGGCGCGGCCCGCGGCCACGCGTTCGCGCTCACCCTGCGCGGGGAGGCCGAGATCCTCGCGGGCCGGCTGGACGAGGCCGACCGCGACTTCGCCGAGGGCGCACGCCTGCACGGCGCCATCGGCGCCGTCGCGGGGGAGGCGCTGTCGCTCCTCGGGCGCGCCCAGGTGGCGACGTACCGCGGCCGCTGCGAGCTCGCGCGGCCGTTTCTCGCCGACGCGTTGCTGATGGCGCGCGAGTCCGAGGTCGGCCACCACACGCTCGATCGCATCTACGGCGCGATGGTGCAGGCGGCCGCCGAGCCGGCCGCCGGCCTCGAGCTCGTGCGGGAGGCCGAGGACGCGATCCGCGGCCCCGCCGAGACGTGCCCGACCTGCCGCATCGCGTTCGTCGTCCCGGCGGCGATCGCCGCCGCCCGCGCCGGCGATGTCGGTCGCGCCGACCGCTACGCACAGTCCTGCGAGACCGCGCTCGAGGTCATCGCGCTCCCGCCGGCGTGGCACGCCGCGGTCGCGGAGGTACGCGGCTGGGTCGCGCGCGCCGGCGGGCGCCGCGACGAGGCGCGCGATCACCTGCATCGCGCCGCCGCCGAGTTCGGTGCGTGGGGCCAGCCGCTCGACGCGCGGCGCTGCGCGATGCTCGCCGAGCAGGGCTGAGGATCAGGTCGCCTCCAGCCGCCGCCGGACGTCGGCGCCCAGCGCCGGCATGGCGAGCGCGTCCGCCCGCTGCCGGGCCTGCTGCAGGACCTCGCGCGCCGCGTCGCGCTCCCCGCGCGCCCCGAGCACCTCGCCGAGGCGCATCAGCGCGAGGGCGGCGTGGGGCCCGGCGCCGGCGCGATCGTTCTCGGCCACGGAGCGGCGCAACCGCGCCTCGGCCTCGTCGTGGCGGCCGAGCAGGCCGGCCAGGCGCCCGACGTAGAGCTCGTTGGAACCCAGGCATCCGACCGCACGGGCGATGAGCGGAAACAGGGCGGCGTGCGGCTCGAGCAGCGCGTACAGCGTCGCGCCCGCCTCGCGGTCGCCCACCTGCACCGCGGCGTCGGCGAGGATCGAGGCGGCGTGCCAGTTGACGTCCATCGTCAGCGCGCGGGCGCCGTCGCGGGCGAGCTCGGCGACGAGGCGACGCGCGTCCTCGATCGCTCCGGTCTCGGCGTCGACGAGGGCCAGGTGGACGCGCCACCCGTCGGTGGCGGGCGAAGCCTCCCCTTCGGCGACGAGGCGTGCGCGGTCGATCTCGGCGATCCGCCGCTGGGTGAACTGGGTGTGCTCGCGCTGGATGCCGACAAACAGCGGCCCGTTGGGATCGTCGGCCCGGCGCGCGAGCGCGAGCGCCCGCTCTGCCAACTCGTCCGCCGCGTCCCACCGGCCGGTCAGCATCGCGAGCGTGCCGCGCCACAGCGGCACGTACCAGCCGAAGTGCGGAAGCGCGACCGCCTCGGCGAGCGCCTCATACGCGTCGATCTCGGTCGCCGCCGCGCTGACCCGGCCGAGCTCGAGCAGGTCGACGACGCGCCAGTTGCGCCCCTGCAGCATCGCCGCGCGATCACCGGCCGCGTCGGCGGCGGCCACCATCTCGCCGGCGACGGCCAGCCGCTCATGGACGTGGTGCGGGGTCCACAGCGCGACGCGGTGTGCGTTCAGCGCCGCCGCCAGCGCCGTGGCGTCGTTCGTGCTGCGCGCCCGCTCGACCGCGAGCGCGCCGAGCTCGCGGGCCCGATCCGGGTCGCTGTAGTACAGCTCGACCGACAGCCGCGCGAGCAGCCGGGCGCGCGTCGCCGCATCGCCGGCCGGCACGGCCGCCAGCGCAGCCTCGAGCAGCCGCACGGTCGTCGCGTCGGCCGCGGCGATGACGACCGCCGTCCCGCCGTGGCCGAGGGCCGCTCGGGCAAGGCGCGGCGAGTCGTTCTCGGTGGTGGCAAGTTCCGCGGCCTCGGCGAACGCGGCGCGTGCCCGTCCGCTGCGCCCGGCTCGGTCGCTGGCGCGGCCGAGCTCGAGCAGGAGCTCTGCCCGTTCGGCACCCGCAGCGCCTGACCGCGCGGCCAGCGCCGCCTCGAGGTGCGTTGCCGCGTCGGCGTGGGCCAGCGCGGCACTGGCCTCGCGCGCGGCGGCCAGCTCCCACGTCGCCAGGCGGTCGTCGCCGGCCAGCGGCCCGGCGCCGCGCAGGTGACGGACGACCGCGCCGGCGCCGGCCCCGCCCGCGTCGTGCCGGTCGGCGAGGACGTCGGCGACCCGCAGGTGCAGCCGTGCGCGGCGCGACGGCGCCAGCCCGTGGACGATGGCCTCGCTGACGAGCGCGTGCGCGAACGCGTAGCGTCCGCGCCGGTCGCTCTGCACGACGAGCGCCGCGTCGATCGCCGCATCCAGCGCCTCGAGGACGTCGACGACCGGCCGGTCGTCGACACGCCCGAGCACGCTCACGTCGAACTGCACCCCGCAGACCGCTGCCACCTCGAGCGCGCGCACGGCGGGCGGATCGAGCCGCGCCAGGCGGCGGGCGATCATGTCGCGTACGCCCGCCGGCGGACCCGCGACGTCAGCGACGGTGTCCTGGGCCGCGCGCAGGAGCTCCCCGAGGAACAACGGGTTGCCTCCGCTGCGCGTGCGATAGCGCTGCGCGGACTGGCGGTCGGCGACCCCGCTGTGCCGCGCGATCACCGCCGCCACCGCGTCCTCGTCGAGGCCGGCGAGCGCGATGTCGACGAGCGGTCCCTCGCGACGCAGCTCGGCCAAGGTCTGGGCGGCGGCCGGTTCGATCTCGTCGGACCGGGCGTTGAGGACGACCAGCAGCCGCCGGCGCGGAGCGGACCGGGCGAGGTGGCGCAGCAGCAGGAGCGAGTCCGCGTCCGCCCAGTGGACGTCGTCGAGCACGAGCAGCAGCGGCCGGCGCGCGGCGACGTCGTCGAGCAGCGCCCGCACGAGGTCGAACGCGAGGTAGCGCTCGCGCGGCCCGCCGGTCGCCGCCTGCCCCGCGCTGCGCGCCGGCAGCAGGCGCGCCAGCGCCCCGTCGTGCGCGCTCAGCCAGTGATCGGCGTCACCGGCCTGCAGCGCGTCGAGCAGTCGCTCCAGCGCCTCGATCCACGGCTGGAAGGGCACGAGCGCGTGCTCGTCGCTGCGCCCGAGCAGCACCGCGCCACCCTGCGCGTGGACGCGCCGGGCGAGCTCCGCCGCCAGCGTGGTCTTGCCGATGCCCGCCTCGCCGGTGACGACGGCGAAGCGCTGTGCTCCCGACGCGGCGTCCGCCCACGCCTGCTCGAGCCGCGCCAGCGCGGGCTCGCGGCCCGCGGGGTGCTCCGCGGCGGCCAGGGCGGCCGGCAGCGGGGGTGCGACCCGCGTGGCGGCTTCCGGGGCCTGCCGCGCGACGACGCCGCGGCGGACGGCCTCGACGAGCGCGCGGCTCGCGGCCGAGGGCGGGACCCCAAGCTCCGCGCGCAGGCGGTCGCTCATGACGCGGGCGGCGGCGAGCGCGGCCGGCCGATCGTCGCCGAGCGCAAGCAGGCGGATGAGCTCGCGATGCGCCGCCTCGGCCAGCGGCTCGGCAGCGACGCGCCGGCGCGCCCACGCGACCGCGGCGGGTACGTCGCCGGATTGCTCGGCACGCGCGGCCAGCGCGGCGAGCACACCCGCCAGCTCGGCGGCGTGCTCCTCCCGCGCGCGCAGCGCCCAGTCGCCGTCGAAGCCGTCGAGCAGCTCGCCATGACCCGCCTCGGCGGCGGCCTCGAGACGCCCGTCGGCGAGGCAGCGGCGAAACTCCCACAGGTCGACCCAAACCCCGGCGGGGCCCAGCCCGACGCGCTGGCCGCTGACCGCCAGCGCTTCGGCGCCCGCCGGTCCGAGTGCCCGGCGCAACTCGTAGAGGGCGTTGCGCAGCGTCTTGCGGGCGCTCTGCTCCGGGACGTCGGGGCGCAGGCGGCCGGCCAGCGCCGAGCGCGGGTGCGGCCCCGGCGACAGCGCCAGCCGGGCCAGCAGCTCGCGCGCCCGCGCGTCGGCCGGCAGCTCGACCGGCCGCCCGTCCACCGCGGCACGGAGACCACCGAGGAGGCGCAGTTCGAGCACGGCCCGCCGAGCCTATCCGGCCCCGGACGCGCGCGGGACGCATCCCGGACGCTGTCGCGGACGGAGGGCGGGCGCCGTGGACGCAGGCTTGGCGGGTCCCCATCGAAGGAGCACCCCATGGCCGTCGCGCCCACCCCCCGCACCCACCTCGCCGCTGCGCTCGCCGAGCGCTTGACCGGTGCGGTCATCTCGCCCGATCATGCCGAGTACGACGCCGCGCGCCGGGTGTGGAACGGCATGATCGACAAGCGCCCGGCGGTCGTCGCGCGCTGCGCCGACGCCGCCGACGTCGCCACGGCCATGCGCTTCGCCGCCGAGCGCGGGCTGCCGCTCGCCGTCCGCGGCGGCGGGCACAACGTGGCGGGTACCGCGGTCGTCGACGAGGGACTGGTGATCGACCTGTCGACGATGCGTGGCGTCAGCCTCGACGCCGCGACCCGCACGGTCCACGTGCAGGGCGGCGCGACGTGGGGCGACGTCGACCGCGTGACCGCGCCGTACGGTCTCGCCGCGCCCGGCGGCGTGGTGTCCGACACCGGCGTCGCCGGCCTGGCGCTCAGCGGCGGCGTGTCGCATCAGCGCCGGCGTGACGGGATGACCGTCGACAACCTCGTCTCGGCCGAGGTCGTCCTCGCCGACGGCCGCCGCGTGCGGGCGAGCGCAGGCGAGCACGCCGACCTGCACTGGGCCCTGCGCGGCGGCGGCGGCAACTTCGGCGTGGTCACGTCGTTCGAGCTGCGCGTGCACGAGCTCGGGCCCGAGGTGTTCGCCCTGAACGTCGCCTACCCGATCGAGGACGCCGTGCGCGTGCTGGCCGGGTGGCGCGACGCCGTAGCCGGCGCTCCCGACGAGTTGTCCACCGCCGGCCTCGTCTGGTCGCTGCCGGTCGTCGACGAGCTGCCCGAGTCGCTGCGCGGCGCGCCGTACGTCGGCGTGGCGGGCATGTGGGCCGGCGACCCGGTCGACGGCGAGCGCGCCACACGTGCGCTGCGCGAGCTCAGCACCCCGCTGCTGGACCTGAGCGGTCCCGTCTCGTACCTCGACTTCCAGGCGTCGCTGGATCCGTACTTCCCCGCGGGCGCGCGCCGCTATTGGAAGGCGCTGTACCTCGACGGGTTCTCCGACGCCGCGATCACGACGACGGCAGATTGGTCTGACCGCCGCCCGTCGGCGCAGACGCTCGTCATCGTCCGTCACTGCGGCGGGGCGATGGGACGCGTCGGCGCCGGCGAGACGGCCTTCGGCGACCGCAGCTCGGAGTGGATGCTGAGCGTCGACTCGACCTGGGACGACCCCGCCGGCGACGCCTCGAACATCGACTACACCCGCGCGTTCCTCGGCGCCGCGACGCCGCATTCCAACGGCCAGACGTACTTCAACTTCCCCGGCCTGCTCGAGGAGGGAGACGCCGCGGTGCGTGCCAGCTACGGCGCCAACCACGCTCGGCTGGCGCGCATCAAGGCGGCGTACGACCCGGAGAATCGCTTCCGCCTGAACCAGAACATCCGCCCCGCGGCCTGACCGATGGCCCCGCCCGCCATGTCCCGCGACCTGCGCTGCCTGGCGGGCGCCGTCTTCCTCTCGGCGGCCGGCGATCTGCTGGCCCTCATCGTGCTGGCGCTGCAGGTCCACGCGCTGACCGGCAGCGGCCTGGCCGTCTCGGCGCTGTTCGCCGCGACGCTGCTGCCGATGGTGCTCCTGGCGCCCCTGGCCGGCCTGGTCGCCGACCGCTGCGAGAGCGTCCGCGTGCTCGTCCTCGCGTCGCTGGCTCAGGCGGCGGTCGCCGCGGCGCTGGCGTTCAGCGGTGGTGAGCTGGCGGCGATCCTGGCGCTGACGGCGCTGCTGACGATCGGCAACGCGTTCGCCCAGCCGGCCGAGTTCACGCTGATCCCGGCCGTCGCCGGCGCCGGGCGCGTCACCGAGGCCACGGGTGTCGTCGAGTCGGCGCGCTACGCGGGCTTCGCGGCCGGGCCGCTGCTGGCCGCCGGGTTGGCGGCGCTCGGCCCGCAGACGGCCCTGCTGGCCAACGCCGTGACGTTCCTGGCCATCGCCATCGCCGCGGGCACGATGCGCGCCCGCCGCCCGCCCAGCGCGCGGGTGCCGGGCGAACGGCTGCACGCGCTCGAGGGCTTCCGGGTGCTGCGCCGCGACCGGGTCCTGCGGATCACGCTGGCCGCCGCGGTCGGAGCGCTGCTGTTCATCTCGGCGTCCCTGACGGTCGAGATCTTCTACCTCAAGGACGTCGTCGGCGCGAGCGATACCGCGTACGCGCTCCTCGTCTGCGCCTGGATGGCCGGCATGGTCAGCGGCGCCACGGCGCTGGCCCGCCGCGTGCCGCCGCGGATCATCGCCGCGGCGGCGCTCGTCGCGCTCGCCGTGCAGGGCGCCGGGATGGGCGCTCAGGCCACGTGGGCGATCCTGCCCGTGGCGTTCGCCGGGTATCTCGTCGGCGGCGTCGGCCACGGCGTCAAGAACGTGCTGCTGCGCGGGCTCATCTCGGCGCGTGTGCCGGCGGCCGTCCACGGCCGCGCGTTTGCCGCCTACAACGCGGCGCGCAACAGCGCCGAGCTCGGCGCGGTCGGGGCCGGCGGTCTGCTCGTGACCGCGGTCGGGCCGCGTGTGGCGCTCGTGATCGCGGCGTCCGGCCCGATCCTCGCCGCGGCGGCGGGACTGACCGCCCTGCTCAGACCGCCGGCGCCGCGCCGCGAGGCGGCCTACGCCGAGGCCGGGGCGACGTGAGCCGAGGACCGGCACCCGCCGGCTGCACGCCGGCACGATGACGGAGCCCGGCGCGGAAGGCGTGCAGCGACGCGACGGGCGCCCTGCCGCACGGGGGGTTAGGCTCGGTCGATGGGCACGCCGAAGGCCAGCCGGGCGGATTCGCTGACGGCGGGCCGCGCGGCGCTCGCGCGCGCGGACTGGGTCGTGGCGCGCGCCCGCTTCGAGGCGGCCGTCGCCGAGGGGGACGCGCCCGAGGCGTGGGAAGGCCTGAGCCGCGCGGCGTGGTGGCAGGGCGACCAGCGGGCAACGCTGGACGCGCGCGAGCGCGCCTATCGCGGGTACCGGCGCGCCGGCGACGCGCGCGGCGCGGCTCGCACGGCGATGTGGCTCGGCTCGGACCATCTCGACTTCCACGGCGACGACGCAGTCGCATCGGCATGGCTGCGGCGGGCGCGATCGCTCGTCCGCGACCACGAGCCCTGCGCCGAGCAGGCGTGGATCATGCTGCTCGAGTCGGATATCGCGCTGCTCGTCCATTCCGATCCGCCGTCCGCCGAGCGGGGGGCCGTCGAGGCACTGGAGCTCGCGCGGGGCATCGCGGACAGCGGGGTGGAGGTGGTGGCCCTGGCGATCCTCGGCAGCGCCCTCGTGGCGGCGGGAGCGATCGAGGACGGCCTGCGACGCCTGGAGGAAAGCGCCGCGCTGGCGGTCGGCGAGGACTTCGCCGAGACCGCCGCGCCCGGCTGGGCGCTCTGCCACACGGTCTCCGCCTGCGCGGACGTCGGCGACTTCGGGCGCGCGGCGCAGTGGTGCCGCGCGATGCACAGCTGGTCGGCGACGTGGCACGCGCGGCACTTCTTCGGGGTCTGTCGCACCGCGTATGGCGAGGTGCTGGCGACCGGCGGCGACTGGAGGTCGGCCGAGACGGAGCTCGTCAGCGCGATCGAGGACCTGAGCACGACGCGCCCGGCGCTCGCGGCGCCGAGCAACGTCCGCCTCGGCCGGCTGCGCGTGCGCCAAGGCGAGCTCGCCCAGGCGCGTGCGCTGTTCGAAGCGGCGCTGCCGCTGCCGCAGGCCATCCTCGGCGTGGCCGAACTGGACCTGCTGGACGGCGACCCCGGCGCGGCGGTCGACGCGGCCGACCGCGTCCTGCGCCGGCTGGCCGGTGGCGCGAGCGTCTTCGATCGCGTCCCCGCGCTCGAGCTGCTGGCGCGCGCTCGCGCGGCGGAGGGCGACGGCGCCGGCGCGGCGGCTGCGGCCGCCGAGCTCGAGCGCGAGGCCGCGCCGCTGACGCCGTACATGCGCGGGCGTAGCCGCCTGGTGCTCGCCGAGGTGCTGGCGGCGGCGGGCGACCACGACGCCGCCCGGCGGGCGGCCGAGGACGCGGGCGATCTGTTCGATGCCTGCTCGGCGCCGTTCGAGGCGGCCCGCGCGCGGCTGCTTCTGGCCGGCGCGCTGGAGGCGCTCGGTCGCTGCGAGGGCGCCGCAGCGCACGGACGCGCAGCGCGCGAGGCCCTGGCCCTGCTGCACACGCCGCGCGGCAGCCGTGGCACCGCCACCGACGAGCTCAGCGCGCGTGAGGTCGAGATCCTGCGCTACGTGGCGCAGGGACTCGGAGACGCCTCGATCGCCGAGCGGCTGTTTCTCAGCCCGCACACGATTCACCGCCACATCGCGAACATCCGAGCGAAGCTGCGCGTGCCGTCGCGCGCCGCCGCCGTGGCGTACGCCACCCGGCACGGCCTGCTCTGACGCCGTCACTGGCCGGTTTCGGCCATCTCGCACGATGGCCGGTTGCGGTGAAGCTGCGCCTCGGCCACGGCGCGAGGATCGTCGCATGTCCACCACCCGCACCGACTCCAGCCTCGACGAGCTGCGCTTTCGCCTCCACGGCGGCGTGCACGAGCCCGGCGACGCGTCCTACCGCGACGCCTGCACCCTGTTCAACACGATGATCGACCGCCGGCCGCGCATCGTCGCCGAGTGCGTCGTCGTCGACGACGTCGTGGCAGCACTGGCGTTCGCCCGCGATCACGAGTTGCCGGTCGCCGTGCGGTCCGGGGGACACTCGGTCGCCGGCCTGTCGCTGTGCGACGACGGTGTCGTGCTCGACGTTCGCGGCATGAACGGCGTCGACGTCGACGCCGCGCGGCGCACCGTGCGTGTCGGCGGCGGGGCGACCGCGGCCGACATGGACCGCGCGACGCAGGTCCACGGGCTCGCGACGACGGGTGGCCGCGTGTCGACGACCGGCGTGGCCGGGCTGACCTTGGGCGGCGGCTCGGGGTGGCTGGAGCGCAAGCACGGCCTGGCGTGCGACAACCTCGTCGCCGCCGAGCTCGTCACGTGGGACGGCCGGATCGTGCGCGCGTCGGCCGACGAGAATCGCGAACTGCTGTGGGCGCTGCGCGGCGGCGGCGGCAGCTTCGGCGTCGTGACGGCGCTCGAGCTCGAGCTGCATCCGCTCGGTCCCGCGGTGTGGGCCGGCGTCGCGCTGTTCGAGCGCGCCCGTGCGCGGGAGGTCATGCGCGCCTTCCGCGACGTCATGAACGGCGCAGCGGGCGAGCTCTCGCTGGCCTGCGCGTTCATCACCGCGCCCGAGGACGACGACGTGCCCGCCGAGCTGCGCGGCCGCCCGGCGATCGCGGTGCTCGGCATGTGGGCCGGCGGCGTCGCCGACGGCGAGCGGGCGCTGGCGCCGATCCGGGCGCTGGGTCCCGCTGCCGACTTCTTCGGCCCGACGACCTACGCCGAGTTCCAGTGCTCCGTCGACGATCCGCCCGGCTACCGCAACTACTGGACGGCAGAGAGCGTCGTCGACCTGCCCGACGCGGCGGTCGACGTGCTCGTCGCGCGCGCCGCCGAGCTGCCGGCGGGGCCGTCGCAGGTGTTCGTCGTCGCGTGGGGCGGCGCCGTCCGCCGCGCCGGGCCCGAGCACTCGCCGCTGGCCGGTCGCGAGGCGCGCTTCATCGTGCACCCGCTCCTGCTCTGGGATGACCCGCGCGACGACGCGCGCTGTCGCACCCTCGCCCGCGCGTTCGGCGGCGACATGAAGCCCTGGTCGACCGGGGCCGCGTACCCGAACTTCCTCGGCGCGGAGGGCGGCTCGCGGATGACCCACGCGTTCGGGGCGAGCGGCGAGCGCCTCGTGGCGGTCAAGGCGGACTGGGATCCGCACGGCGTGTTTCGCACGCACCAGGCCGTGCGCGAGCTCGCAGCGGGCGGCGGTCCGACGGGCGCCGCCGCGCCGGCCGTGCGCAAGGCGACCACCGAGGACGTCGAGCGCATCGCGCGCGTGCTGGCGCAGGCGTTCCTCGACGACCCGGTGTCCGCGTATTTCTTCCCGGACCCCAGCGACCGGCTGCACCGGCTCGAGCGGATGTACGGCTCGCTCGTCCTGCCGCGGCTCGCGTTGCCCCACGACGAGACGTACACGACCGAGACCGTCATCGCCGCGGCGCTCTGGACGCCCCCGGGGGCGTGGCAGCTGCGCCCGCTCGACAGCGTGCGACTGCTGCCGGTCATGGCGGCCGTCTGGCGCCGCGGCCTGGCCCGTGCGATCAAGGCCATGGCGTTCATGGACCGCCACCACCCGGGTGAGCCGCACCTCTACCTGCCGTTTCTCGGCGTGCTGCCCGAATGGCAGGGCCGGGGCATCGGCACGGCGCTCATGAGGCCGATGCTCGCGCGCTGTGACCGCGAGGGCCTGCCGGCCTACCTCGAAGCGACAACGCCGCGCAACGTCGCGCTCTATCGGCGCAACGGGTTTGCCGTCGTCGACGAGATCCGCCTGCCTGACGACGGCCCCCCGCTGTGGCGGATGTGGCGCGCGCCGGCATGACGAGCCGACGAACCCGGTTGGGGAACGTTTCGGGAACGCCCGTCGGCGACCGTGTCTGCGCGTCGTGCCACGCGCACGACGCGATCACACGACGACCAGGAGGTCTCCCATGCGCTGCATCCCCCGCGAGGACGTGCCCGTCGCGATCGCCGACGGCGGCGTCGAGGTCCGCGTCCTCGATCAGGAAGGCCTGATGGTCGGGTTCGTCAGCCTGCCGGCGGGCACCGACCTGCGACCGGCCACCGTCGGGCTGCCCGACGATCTCTGCCCCTGCCCGCACTGGGGCTACATGCTCAAGGGCCGGGTGCGGATGCACACCACCGACGGTCACCAGGACTTCGCCGCCGGGGACGCGTTCTACTGGGCGCCGGGCCACGCGCCGCAGGCCCTGGAGGACTGCGAGTACGTGGATTTCTCGCCGACCCAGGATTTCCAGCGCGTCCTGGATCACCTGACCGGCGCGGCGGCGCCCGAGGTGCGCTGACCGGCACGCGGGCGCCCCGCCGCGCCCCGACTGCGATGACGATTCGCTGAACGACGGCCGCGCCCCCTTCCGGCGCCGGCTGCGATCGGTGATCGTCCGGGCGGTGAGGCGCCCGTCACACATCGCGGCACGCGGCCCGTTCCGGCGCGACGCGTGGCGCAGCCCGCTGCGCGGCCCGTGGCTGACGTCGGTGCTCGGCGCGGCGCTGCTCGCCGGCCTGCCGATCGTCGCGCTGACCGGCCTGCTGTCCTACGCCGCCTACGAGCCGGCGCTCGGGCGCAACAACCTCATCGGCGATCCCGGTCCGCTGGACTTCTACGTGTTCTCGTGGCCGACGAGCCCGAGCTGGCTGTACGCGCTGACGCAGGGCCTGCACGTCACGGTCGGCATCGCGCTCGTGCCGATCGTGCTCGTGAAGCTCTGGTCGGCGATGCCGCGGCTGTTCGACTGGCCGCCGCTGCGCTCCCCCGCGCACGCGCTCGAGCGCGCGAGCCTCGCCCTGCTGGTCGGCTCCACGCTGTTTCAGTTCGCGACCGGGATCCTCAACGCGCAGCTGTACTACCCGTGGAGGTTCTCGTTCCTGGCGGCGCACTTCTACGGCGGCTGGGTCTTCATCGCCGCGTTCGTGCTGCACGCCGCGATCAAGCTGCCCACGATGCGCCGCTCGCTGCGCGAGCGCCGGCTGCTCGACGAGCTGCGCCGCGGCCTCGACGCGACCACGCCGGAGACCGGCGATTCGCCGCTCATCGCGCCGGCGCCGAGCGCGCCGACGATCTCGCGCCGCGGCGTGCTCGGGCTGACGGGCGGTGCGTCGCTCGGGCTGCTCGCGCTGACGGCCGGCCAGTCGGTCGGCGGGCCGCTGCGCGAGATCGCGCTGCTCGCCCCGCACGGCCGCGATCTCGGCGACGGCCCCAACGACTTCCAGATCAACAAGACGGCGCGCTCGGTGGGGATCAGGCCCGCGCAGACCGGCGACGCATGGCGCCTGGCGGTGGCCGGCGGCGCGCGCCCGCTCGAGCTGTCGCGCGAGGGGCTGCTGGCGCTGGCGCAGCACGCCTACGAGCTGCCGATCGCCTGTGTCGAGGGCTGGTCGACGACCCAGACCTGGAGCGGCGTGCGGCTGCGCGACCTCGCGGCGCTCGCCGGCGTGGCGGCGTTCGACGAGCTGCTCGTCGAGTCGCTGCAGACCGCCGGCAGCTTCCGCCGCGCCACGCTCAGCCCCGGCCAGGCCGGCGACCGCCGCTCGCTGCTGGCGCTGCGCGTCAACGGCGCGGACCTGTCGGCCGACCACGGCTTCCCGGCGCGGATCATCGTCCCCGCGCTGCCCGGCGTGCACTGCACGAAGTGGGTGCGTCGCCTGGAGTTCAAGGTGACGCGGGCATGAGGTTGCGACCTGTCTATGGCGCCGGCCCGCTGCACCTGCTCAGCCACGTCGCGGCGCTCGCGCTGGCGGCCTATGCGTTCACGCGGATCTTCGCCGGCGGCCAGCCCTGGAACGTCGTGCTGTGGTCCGCCGGCGCGCTCGTCCTGCACGACCTCGTCGCCTTCCCGCTGTACTCCGCGCTCGACCGCCTCGCACGCGGGCGTCGGGCACGGCCCTCGATCAACTACGTGCGCGTGCCGGCGCTGCTCGCCGGGCTGGCGCTCCTCGTCTTCGCGCCGCTGATCCTCGGTCTGGGCGACGGCCGCTACGAGCGCGCCACGGCGCTCTCGCAGGACGTCTACCTCGGGCGCTGGCTGCTGCTCTGCGGCGCGCTGTTCGCCGGCTCGGCGCTGCTGTACGCCGTCCGCGCGCGGACCCGGGGAGGGTCGCGATAGCGGCGCTTCGGTCGCGTCAGCCTGCCGCGACGAGGCGGGCGAACCAGCGCCGCTCGTCGCGCCAGCGCTCGGCGACGGCGAAGCCCGCGGCGCGCGCCGGCGCATCGATCGCGTCGGCGCCGACGTAGGCCCAGGCGAACGGCCGGCTGTGCAGTGCGCCGAGCTCCAGACGGATGCGCTCGCTCGTGACCGCGACGCCGGGCGGGGCGAGCTCGACGAGCACCTCGCCGGCGGGCCGCAGAAGCTCGCCCAGCCGTGCGAGCAGCGCCTGCGGCGCGCCGCCGATCCCGATGTTGCCGTCGAGCAGCAGCGCGCTGCCCCAGGTGCCCGCCCCGGGCACGCGGTCGAAGACCGACCCCTCGATCGCGGCCGCGCCGCGCATGCGTGCGACGCGCACCGCCGCCGGAGCGATGTCGACGCCGAGCGCGAGGCGGCCGCGGCGCGCGAGCGCGAGGACGTGCCGGCCGGGACCGCAGCCGACGTCGAGCACCGGCGCGCTCGCGCGGTCCAGGACCGCGGCATCGGCGGTCGTCAGCGGCCCGAGCCAGCGGTCCAGGGCGAGCCGCAGCGCCGTTCCGTCGGGGCGGCGCGCGCGTAGCCGCGGCGCGTCGTCGCCGGTCAGCGCGAGGGCGTAGAGGTCGGCCGCCGTGGGCGTCATGCGGCGACGGCCTCGGCGGGCAGCCGCAGGGCGGCGAGCGTGCGGGCGAAGCGCGTGTGCGGTGCGGTCGCCGCGACCGCGCGCGCGTCGTCGATGTCGTCGACGTCGCGCAGCGCCGGCAGCTCGCGGACGCTCAGACCGAGCGCGTGCAGGCGCGCCCGCTGCACGGCGCACGTCTGCGGGTGGCTCATCGGAACGCCGGCGAACACCGCGGCGTCGGCGGCGCGCAGGCCGATCGCCCAGTAGCCGCCGTCGGGGGCGGGGCCGAGGACGGCGTCGGAGCGGTCGAGCCGGGTCAGCGCGTGGGCGAGCCGCCGCGGGGTGAGCTGCGGCGTGTCCATCCCGACGACGAGCGCCGGCGCGCCGATGTCGGCGAAGGCCGCCGCCAGCCGCTCGGCGAGGCCCGCGCCGCGCTGCGCGATGACCTCGAATCCGTCGGGCAGCCATGCGCCGGGGGCGCCGTCGAGCACCACGACGCGGCGCGCCGCCGGTGTCGCGGCGACCGCCGCGAGCGTGTCGGCGAGCGCCGCGGCCGCGAGCGCCGCCGCCTGCTCGGGGGTGCAGGGCGGGGTCAGCCGCGTCTTGCTGCGCCCCGCGACCGGGGCCTTGGCGATGACGGCGATCGCGGTCACGCTCAGCCCAGCACGCCCGCCATGTCACGCACCGCGCGCACCGTGCCGCGCACGGTCCCGGTCACCTTCGAACGCCCGCTGCGCGCGCGGTACGGGACGCCGACCTCGGCGATCCGCCAGCCCTGCGCCGCGGCGCGCAGGACCATCTCCAGCGGCCAGCCGAAGCGGCGGTCCTCGATGCCCAGCTCGAGCAGCCCGTCGCGGCGCGCGGCGCGCATCGGCCCGAGGTCGCGCAGCGTCACGCCGCTGCGCCGGCGCAGCTCGAGCGTCAGCGCGCGGTTGGCCAGGCGGGCGTGCGGCGCCATCGCGCCCCGCTCGGCCAGCCGGGCGCCGAGCACGAGATCGGCGTCGCCGGCCCGTACGGGATCCGCCACGCGGGGCAGGTCGCGGGGGTCCAGCGACGCGTCGCAGTCCATGAAGCACACGACGGCCTCGGTGGCGGCGAGCAGGCCGGCGTAGCAGGCGGCGCCGAAGCCGCGCCGCGGCTCGGCCACGACCCGCGCGCCGAGACCGGCGGCGATCTGCGCGGAGCCGTCGGTCGAGCCGTTGTCGACGACGATCGGGGTGTAGCCGGCCGGCATGCGTGACAGCACCCAGGGCAACGCCTGCGCCTCGTCGAGCACGGGGAGCACCACGGTCGGCATGCCCGCGACCCTATGAACCGCCGCTCCCGGACTCGATTACGAACCGCGAAACACCGTCCCCGCGACCCTTGCATCGCCTCGTCGCGGCCGTAGCCTCGAGACCATGGAGGTCGTGATGAGGCCCGCCGGCCGGCGCCCGGCGAGCGTCCGCGCGGGAGACGCGGTTGCGCGGCCGGTCGCGCCCGCGGCGGCGGCCTGGCTGCTGCTCATCGTGGCCGGCCACCTGCTCGGCGCCGCGCTCGTCGCGCGCCAGCCGCTCGTCCACATCGGGGCGCCGCCGCTCGTCGGCAGCTTCGACGTGCGCCTCACCGCGCAGGCGCTGCCGGCGCTCGTCCTGGCCGCCGCGGCGGTGGCGTGGGCGCCGGCGCTGGCGCAGCGCCTGCGCTGGCCCGCGCTGCTGGCGGCCGGCTGGGCGGCGGCGGCGGCCTGGGCCGTCGCGCTCGCGGCGACCGACGGGCCCGGCGCGATCACGGCGCCGCTGGCCACGGAGTACGAGCCGCTCGCGGCGGTCCCGCTCGTCGGCGCGCCGGGCGCCTTTCTCGCATCGTTCAGCGACGTCCTCGCGAGCTACCCCACGCACGTCCAGGGCCACCCGCCCGGCGGCGTGCTGGCGCTGTGGGCGATGGACGCGGTCGGGCTCGGCGGCGCCACCTTCGCCGCGGCGCTGGCGCTCGCCTGCGGCGCGCTCACGGCGCCCGCGGTGCTCGTCGCCGTGCGCGCGCTGGCCGGCGAGGCGCGCGCCCGCGCCGTCGCGCCGTTTGTCGTCTTCACGCCGGCCGCGGTCTGGATGGCGACGTCGCTCGACGCGCTCTACGCCGGGGTCGCCGCCGCGGCGATCGCGCTGTTCGCGCTCGCCTGCGTCACGCCGCGCGGGCGCCGCGCCGCGCTGATGGCGCTCGCCGCCGGGCTCGTGCTCGGCGCCGCGCTCATGCTCAGCTACGGCATCGCGGTGCTCGGCGCGGTCGTGATCGCGATCGCCGCCGGCCGGCGCCGCCCGGCGGCCGTCGCCTGGGCGGGCGCCGGCGTCGCCGCCGTCCTCGGGGCGTTCCTGGCGCTGCGCTTCAACTGGCTCGAGGGGCTGGCGGCGACGCGCGAGCAGTACCTCGCCGGCGTCTCGCGGCGCCGGCCGTACGCGGAGTTTCTCGTCATCTCGCCGGCGGCGTTCGCGCTCGCGGCGGGGCCGGCGGCCGCCGCCGGCCTGGCGCGCCTGCGCGACCGCGGCGCCTGGCTGCTCGTCGGCGGCACGCTCGTCGCGCTCGCGGCGGCGAACCTGTCGGGCATGTCCAAGGGCGAGACCGAGCGCATCTGGCTGCCGTTCGTGCCGTGGCTGCTCGTGGCGACCGCGGCGCTGGGCGGCTCGCGCCGCTGGCTGGCCGCGCAGATCGGGCTGGCCCTCGTGCTGGCGCTCACGGTGCGCTCGCCGTGGTGAGGCGCGCGCGATGAGCCGCGTGCTCGTCACCGGCGGCGCGGGGTTCATCGGCTCGCACATCGCCGACGCGCTGCTCGCGGGCGGCCACGACGTGCGGATCCTCGACGTGCTGCACCCCGCCGCGCACGCGGCGCGCCCGGACTACCTCGACGCCACCGCGGAGTTCGTGCACGGCGACGTCCGCGACGGCGCCACGGTGGCCGCGGCGCTCGACGGGATCGACCACGTCTGCCACCAGGCGGCGATGGTCGGCCTGGGCAGCGACATCGGCGACATCGCCGACTACGCCGCCCACAACGGCCTCGGCACCGCCGTCCTGCTGCGCGAGCTGGCCCGCGCGCGCTTCGCCGGCCGCCTCGTGCTCGCCTCGAGCATGGTCGTCTACGGCGAGGGCCGCTACGCCTGCGCCGAGCACGGCCTCGTCCGGCCCCGTCCGCGCCGGCAGGCCGACCTCGCGGCGGGCCGCTTCGAGCCCCCCTGTCCGGCCTGCTGCGCGGCGCTGGCGCCGCGCAGCATCCCCGAGGACGCGCCGGCCGACCCGCGCAACGTCTACGCGGCGACGAAGCTCCACCAGGAGCACCTGGCGGCCGCCTTCGGCCGCGAGACCGGCGTGCCGGTGACGGCGCTGCGCTACCACAACGTCTACGGCCCGCGGATGCCGCGCGACACGCCCTACGCCGGCGTGGCGTCGATCTTCGCCAGCGCCCTGGCCGGCGGCCGGGCGCCGCGCGTCTTCGAGGACGGCCGCCAGCTGCGCGACTTCGTCCACGTGCGCGACGTGGCCCGCGCGAACGTGCTCGCGCTCACCGTCCCCGAGCCGGTGCCGGGCGCCTTCAACGTCGCCAGCGGCAGGCCGCACACGATCGGCGAGATGGCGGCGGCGCTGCACGCCGCCCACGCCGGGGCGCCGGCGCCGCTGACGACGGGGGAGTACCGCCTCGGCGACGTGCGCCACGTCTTCGCCGGCGCCGAGCTCGCCGCGCAGCGGCTGGGCTTCCGCGCGGAGGTGGCGTTCGAGGCCGGGATGACGCAGTTCGCAGCGGCGGCGCTGCGCGCGCCGTCGGGAGTGAACAGAGGATGAACGAGGCGGCCCGGCCCGTAACGCGGGCGCCCCGCGCTGCGACACTGAAACGAGGCATGGCGACCGCCGAGCACGCACGCGGCAACATCCTCGTCGTCGACGACGAGCCGACGATCTCCGAGGTGCTGTGCCGCTACCTCGAGCGCGCCGGCTACCGGACGCGGGTCGCCGACGACGGCCACGCGGCGATGCGCGCGGTCGCGCAGCACGCGCCGGACCTCATCGTGCTCGACCTCATGCTGCCCGGCATCGACGGGCTGGAGGTCATGCGCCGCGTGCGCGAGCGCGATCACGACCACACGGCGATCATCCTGCTGACCGCGCGCGGCGAGGAGTCCGACCGCGTCATCGGCCTGCGCCTGGGCGCCGACGACTACGTCGTCAAGCCGTTCTCGCCGGCCGAGCTCGTCGCGCGCGTCGACGCGGTGCTGCGCCGCCTGGACACCACCCCCGACCTGGAGCCGCCGCTGCGCTTCGGCGAGCTCGTGATCGACCCGGCCGCCCGCCGCGTCACGGTCGAGAAGCAGGAGGTGGCGCTCACCCAGCGCGAGTACGAGCTGCTGGCGTTCCTCGCCCGCCACCCCGGCCAGGCGTTCACCCGCAATCAGCTCATGGACCGCGTCTGGCGCTACTCGTTCTACACCGACACGTCGACCGTGACGGTCCACATCCGCCGCCTGCGCGCGAAGATCGAGCCCGACCCGGCGGTGCCGCGCTACATCGACACGGTCTGGGGCGTCGGCTACCGGTTCTCGCCATGATGCGCGGCCTCGCCTTCGCGGTTGTGGCGGCGGCCGTCGCCGCCGGCCTCACCGCCGCCGTCTACGGCGCCTCGGCGGGCGTCACGACGCTGCTGATCCTCGTTGCGCTCGGCTGCGCCACGGTGCTCGCCGCCCACGCGATCCTGGGTGCCCGATCGCGGATCGGCGGGCTGCGGCGCCAGTTCGCGCTGCTGGCCGCCGTCGCCGCCGCGCAGCTGGCGATCGCCGTCGGCGTCTTCGTCGAGCTCATGTTCGTCTCGGCCCACGACGCGTTCTTCACGGTGATCGTGGCCGCCTTCGCCGGCGCGCTCGCGCTGTGGACGGGGCGGCTGCTCGGCCGCCGCGCGCTCGCCGACGTCGACGCCGTGCGCAGGACGCTCGCCGCCGTCGGGCAGGGCCGGCGGGACGTGGCGACCGAGCTCGCCGGGCAGGACGAGCTCGCGCGGCTGGGTGCCGACGTCGACGCGATGGTCGCGCGGCTGGCGTCGGAGGAGCGCGCGCGCCGCGGCCTGATCGCCTCGGTCTCGCACGACCTGCGCACGCCGCTGACCTCGTTGCGGCTGCTCGTCGACGCGATCGACGACGACCTCGTGACCGACCCGGCGACGCGTCGCGACTACCTGCGGCGGATCTCCACCAACGTGCACGCCCTGAGCAGCCTGATCGAGGATCTCTTCGAGCTGTCGCGGCTGGAGGCCGGCGACATCCGCTGGTCGATGGAGCACGTCATGCTCGGCGAGCTCGTGCAGGAGACGATCGAAGCGATGCGGCCGCACGCCGAGGCCGGCGCGGTCGCGGTGCGGGCCGAGCTCGCGCCGCGGCTCGCCGCCACGCGGGCCAACCCGGAGCAGATCCAGCGCGTGCTGTTCAACCTCATCCAGAACGCGATCCGCCACACACCCGCCGACGGCAGCGTCGTCGTCCGGGCTGCGCCGGCGACCGAGGACGCGATCGAGGTCGAGATCGCCGACACCGGGCCGGGCATCGCCGGCGACGACCGCGAGCGCGTCTTCGAGCCGTTCTTCCAGGGCGGCGGCGACGGCGCCCGGCCCGACGCCGGCGCGGGTCTGGGCCTGGCGATCTCGCGCGCGATCATCGAGGCGCACGGCGGACGCATCTGGCTGGCCGACGCCGAGCGGGGGACCTGCGTGCGCTTCCGGCTGCCGACGACCGCCGCGTAGTCGAAGGACTTGCATTCCCCTGCCCGGCGACGGTAGCCTCGATGAGCTGCCCTCGTCTTCAGCCAGCGAGGGCCTCACCTGAAGGATGAAGGCACGCCGGGTCCCGGACCAAGGGGCGCCGGATACCCCTCACAACCGATCGTTGTCCGAGGGAGGCGTCCGCCATCAGCCGCACCAACGTCCGTTCCGGACATGACCCGTCGGCGCTGCACATCAGCGTCCATCCGCAACGCGGCGCCGTGCGCGTCGCGCCGTGCGGCGAGCTCGACGTCGCGAGCGCCGCCTCGCTGCAGGCACAACTCGACGAGCTGCGCGTCGCGGGATTCGAGCACGTCGTGCTCGACCTGCGCGAGCTGACCTTCATGGACAGCAGCGGCGTCCGCCTGATCCTCGGCGAGGACCGCCTGGCGCGCAGCGCCGGCCGCCGCTTCTCGCTCATCGCGGGGGTCCCGGCCGTGCAGCGCGTGCTCGGGGTCTGCGGCGTGTCCGCACAGCTGGACCTCGACGACCGGTTCGCGGAGCCCGCGAGCGGCCGTGTCGTGTGGCGGCATGCCGACGTCGACCGACAGCGCCTGAGCATCGCGTTTCAGGGCTACGTGGCGCAGCTGCGCCGCCAGGGCCGCTCGACGCGCCGGCTGAGCCCGCGCTAGGAGTCTGTGCGGGCAGCGCCCCGGCCAGGAAGCCTCCCGCCGGGGCGCGCGCGGTTGACGCCGGCCTCTAGGCGCCTTCGAACGCCAGCGCCGGGGCGGGCTGCTCCGCGCGCCGCGCCCGGCGCGGCCGGATGAGCACCGCGGCGACGATCGCTCCGGCCAGCGCGAGGCCCGCGCCGGCGAGCGCCGCCTGGTGCAGCCCGTCGACGTAGGCGGTGGCCGAGCCGCCGCCGAGCGCGGCCTCGGCGGGCACGAGCGCGCCGAGCGCGGCGACGCCGACGGCGATGCCGGCCTGGCGGAACGTGTCGTTGACGCCGGCGGCGAGGCCGCTCTGCTCGGCCGGGACCGAGCCCAGCGCGACCGCGCTGACGGCGGGGTTGAACAGCCCGGTGCCGATCAGCGCGACGATCGAGCCGGGCAGGACGGCCGTCCACGAGGACGTCTCGTCGGCGACGAGCATGAGGCCCATGCCGGCGGCCACCAGCAGCAGGCCGACCGAGATCAGCGTCCCCGGATGCACGCGCGTGCCCAGGCTCGCGGTCGCGCCCGAGACGACGAACATGATGACCGTGCCCGGGATGTAGACGAGGCCCGCCTCGATCGCCGACAGCCCCAGGATCTGCTGCAGGTACAGCGTGACGTAGAGGAAGATCGCGAAGAACGACGCGGAGATCGCGAACGCCGTCAGCTGGGCGCCGGCGAAGTCCGCCCGGCGGAAGAGCCCGAGCGGGAGCATCGGCTCGCGGACGCGCCGCTCGATCGCGACGAACAGGCACATGAGCACGGCGGCGCCGGTCAGCTCGAGCACGATCGGCGTGCTCGTCCAGCCCTGCTCGTTGCCGCGCAGCAGCCCGAGCACGAGCAGGAACAGGCCGCCCGCGAGGGTCAGCTGGCCCGCCCAGTCGATGCGCCGCGGGCGCGGGTCGCGCGACTCCTCGACGCGGGTCAGCGTGATCGCGAGGCAGGCGATGCCGATCGGCAGGTTGATGAGGAAGATCCACTGCCAGTCCAGGGCGCTCGTGAGCGCGCCGCCGACGGCCGGGCCGATCGCGAACGACGCGCCGATCGTGGCGCCGTAGGCGGCGAGCGCCTTCGTGCGCTCGACCGTGCCCGGGAAGGCGTGCGCGAGCAGCGCCAGGGAGACCGCGAACATGATCGCGGCGCCGACGCCCTGCATGGCGCGGGCGGCGTTCAGCGCGTCGATCGACGTGCTCAGCGCGCACGCCAGCGAGGTGACGGTGAACAACGCCAGGCCGATCGCGAACATCCGGCGACGACCGAGCCGGTCGGCGAGCACGCCGGCGGTCAGGACGGTGGCGGCCAGCGTCAGCGTGTAGGCGTCGACGACCCACTGCAGCCCGCCGAGGCCGGTGTCCAGGTCCTCGGCGATGCGCGACAGCGCGGTGTTCACGACGGCGATGTCGAGCATGAGCATCGCGGTGGCGGCGCAGACGACCGCCAGCGTCCAGCGTTGGCTTCTCATTCCGTGCTCCTTGGTCTCGGTCTCAAGATCATTGACGCGAGACTTCCACGGCATCGGAAGGCCGACGATCGGGGCAGCCCGTGTCTGGCCGTACGGCCAGCCGCACCGTCTCGGGGGGGCGCTGGCGGGCGCGGCGGTGATCGCGGCCGGGGGGAGGCGGGAGTCGGTTTACTCGCGCGGGCCGCGATCAAACCGACTCACCCCCGCCGCAGCCCGCCCGGTGATGACTTCGTCCGCGAGCCGGCGGCGCGGCGTCAGGGCGCGGTGACGGCCCAGCTGCCCTCGGCCGCGAGGCTCGTGCTCGGGCTCGAGGTGGCGGCCAGCTGGATGCCGATCTTGCTCCACTGCGCGGTCTTCGTGGCCACGCCGGAGTTCAGATCCTGGTTGGTCTGGTAGACGCAGAGGTGGCCGGGCGCCGCCCGCGGCAGACCGCCGGCGTCGTAGCCGGGGCATGCATCGGTGTAGCTCGAGCCGACGCGCCAGTGCGTCAGCGGATGGAAGGTCGGCGTCTGGGCCAGCCGGAACGGGAAGCTGATGGCGATCGCGGTGGAGACGCTCGCCTCGAAGACCTGGTTGTCCTGGCTGATCACCCACACCCCGCGCGAGGTGAGGCCGCTCGGAAGCGTCTCGCTCAGCGGCCCCGGCACGCCCTGCTCGCCGCGCTGGCCCGGCTGCCCCGGCGCACCCGGATCGCCCTTCGGGCCGCGATCGCCCCTTGAACCCTGGGGCCCTACGCGCAGCGTCCCGAACGCGAAGTCGCCGGCCGTCAGCGTTCCGTCGCGGACGTCGGCGCTGCGGATCGAGTTGTTCCTGACGTCGGCGCCGGTGAGGCTCTCGTTTCTGACGTCCCTGCCGGTGAGCAGCGTGCCGGCGTAGGCGGACCCGCCGAGGACGACGAACAGGCACAGCGTCGACACGATGTTCGCGTACGTCAGCTGCGGGCCGAGGCGGCGCATGCCCGACACGTATCGGCGCGGGCGCGCCGCAACTCAAGCGGCTCCTGGAGCCGCCGTCGCTACTCGGCGGCGGCCGGCGGCGACGGCGGCGCGCCCATCGCGTGAAAGCCGCCGTCGACGTGCGTGATCTCGCCGGTGATGCCGCGCGACATCGTCGACAGCAGGAAGATGATCGCGTCGGCGGTCGGGCCGGCGTCGGCGGTGTCCCAGTGCAGCGGGGCCATCGTGTTCCACACGCCGGCCAGCTCGTCGAAGCCGGGGATCGACTTCGCCGCCATCGTGCCGATCGGGCCGGCCGAGACGAGGTTGCTGCGGATGCCCTTCGGGCCGAGGTCGCGCGCGAGGTAGCGGTTGACGGATTCCAGCGCGGCCTTCGCGACGCCCATCCAGTCATAGACCGGCCAGGCGACCTGCGCGTCGAAGTCCAGGCCGACGATCGACGGCGAGTCGCCCTGCTCGAGCAGCGGCAGCATCGCGACCGACAGCGACTTCAGCGAGTAGGCGCTCGTCGCGAACGCGATCTGCGCGCTCTCCAGCGGGGTGTTGAGGAAGTTGTTGCCGAGCGCGTCGCCGGGCGCGAACGCGATCGCGTGCAGGATGCCGTCGAGCGCCCCCCAGCGCTCCTGCAGGTCGGCCGCGACGGCGGCCATCTGGTCGGGCTCGTTGACGTCCATCTCGAGCACGGCGGGCCCCGGATCGCCGAGCCGCTTGGCCATCCGCTGTGTGATCCGCAGCCCGCGGCCGAAGCCGGTCAGCACGATCTCGGCGCCCTCCTCCTGCGCGCGCTGCGCGACGGAGTAGGCGATCGAGCCCTCGGTGAGGACTCCGGTGATGAGTAGCCGTCTGCCTTCGAGAAGCATGAAGGCGAGGCTATCTACTCGGCCCCTACCGGCCGAGCCTCACGAAGTCGGTGAACTCCGCCCACGTCGACGACGCGCGCCAGCCGGCCTCGCCGGCGGCGTGGCGGACGTTGTCGGCCCAGGCCGGCTCCCAGCCGCGCCAGCGGGCCAGCGCGACGACGAGGCCCGAGAGGGCGAACAGCCCGGCGAGGATCGCCAGCGCCAGGACGGGGAAGGGTGCGTCGGTGGCCGGGTCGGTCGTCCCCGCGGCGACCGTGATCGCGTCGCGGATCGCGACGATCTCCGGGGCGGCCGTGGGCTGCGCGGTGGGCGTCGGCGGCGGCTTGGCGACGTTCGGCGCCGGTTCGGCGGAGCCGCCGGCCTGGGCGCCCGCGCCGGTGTCGCCGGACGCGGCCGGCGGCGGGGTCGACCCCGTGCCGCCACCCGTGGCGGGCGCCGCGGTCGCGCCGTCGGCCTGCGCCTTGGCCTTGTTGCAGGCGCCCTGCGCGCGGTTGGCGAGCGCGTCGTCGACCGCTGCCGCGAAGTCCGCCGCGTAGGCGTTCGCGTCGTTCGGGATCAGATCCTTGAGCTGGCGCAGCTGCTTCTCGCTGTACCGGCACGGGTCGATGCGCTGATCGTCGACGTAGTCCTGCAGGATCGTCGTCAGCGTGTCCGCGGAGGCCGGCGGGGCGCACGCGAGGCACGCGACGAGCGCGAGCAGGAAGGGCACGAGGCGACGCGTCACAACTGCCTACGCTAGCAATGACGCCGGTTTCCGGCGCCACGGCGCGCAACGAACCACTAGCATCGACGGCCGCTTCCCATGGCCGTTTCGACCCCAGCCAGCCCTCGGGTCGCCACGCCGCTGGGCGCGCCTCCCGCCCGGAGCCGCACGCCGCGTTCGGGCATCGCGCTCCTCGCCGCCGTGGTGGCCGTCTGCGCCTACGCCGTCTTCGCGCACGGGGCGGTCGGGCTGCCCGAGGAGCCGCGGCTGCAGATCGGGCTGGCGTTCGTCGGCGTCGGCGCCGCGGTCGGGCTGCTGCTGACGCGCACGCTGTCGCTGCGCGCCCCGGCCGAGGTGTGGATCGGCATCGGCCTGCTCGCCGGCTTCGCGGTGTGGTGCGGTGTGACGCTGCTGTGGTCCGTAGCGCCCGAGCAGACGTGGGCGCACGTCAACCGCGCGGTCGCCTACGTCCTCGTCCTCGTCCTCGCGCTGACGCTCGCCTCCAGCCTGCCGCGCGCGATCGAGCACTTCGCCTACGGCTGGCTGCTCGTGGCGCTGGCGTGCGCGTTCTACGGCCTGGCCGGCAAGATCATGCCCGGCGTCGAGCTGCTCGGCGTCGACTTCAATCACACCGCGGTCGCCTCGCGCCTGCGCGCGCCGCTGGAGTACTGGAACGCGCTCGGGCTCGTGATGGTGCTGGCGATCCCGATCGCGCTGCGGATCGCCACCGACCCGACGCGTCGCGACCCGATGCGGCTGCTCGGCCTCGCGGCGCTGTTCGTGCTGCTCGTCTGCCTCGGCATGACGTACTCGCGCGGCGGCGTCCTGGCGTTCCTCGTCGCGCTGGCGGTCGTGACGCTGCTCGGCGGCCAGCGGCTGCGCGGTCTGGCCGTCATCGGCGTGACGATCGTCGCCTCGATCCCGATCCTCGGGCTGTCGTTCAGCCGGCCGGCGCTGAAGGGCGTCAACGTCCCGCTCGACGAGCGCATCCCCGACGGCATCCTGCTCGGGCTCGTCGGCGCCGGCTGCCTGCTGGCGCTGCTCATCGCCGGCTGGGGCCTGCTGCGCCTCGAGGAGCGCACGCCGTGGGACGCCGAGCGCACGCAGCTCGTCTGGCGCGGTCTGGCCGCGACCGCCGCGATCCTCGGGGTCATGCTGCTGGGCGGCATCGCCAGCTACGAGGGCGGGCCGGGCGGCTGGGCCGACGACGCCTGGACGAAGTTCACCGAGACGAGCAAGGACGAGGTGTCCGATCCCGCGCGCCTCGTGTCGTCGAACTCCGGCAACCGCTGGGTGTGGTGGAAGGAGGCGGCCGGCGCGTGGTCGGACAAGCCGCTGCAGGGCTGGGGCGCGGGCTCGTTCGCCGTGACCCACAAGATGTACCGCGACACCGAGCTCGGCGTCGTGCAGCCGCACAACATGCCGTTGCAGTTCCTCGCCGAGACCGGGGTCGTCGGCACGCTGCTGGTCTCGGGCGCGCTCGGCTTCCTGCTGTTCTGCGCCTTCGAGCGGGTGCGCACGATGGCGGCGGGGCGCGAGCGCGACATCGCGGTCGCGCTGTTCGCCGGCGCCGTCGCCTGGATCGCGCACGGCCTCGTCGACTGGGACTGGGACATCCCCGGCGTGACGATCCCGGCGCTGGTCTTCCTCGGGGTCCTCGCCGCCACGCCGTGGCGCCCGCACAGCGCGGCGCCTCCCGACCACCGCGCGATCGGCACGCGCGGCGCGCTCGTCGCGCTGGCCTGCGTCGCGGCGGGGCTGCTCGTCGTGTCGGCCGGGCTGCCGATGCTCGCCGACAAGAAGGCCAGCGACGCGCAGGCGATCAGCACGAACGCCGGCTCCGCCGAGCTCGAGGACGCCGCCGCAGAGGCGGACCTCGCCGCGCGGCTGGATCCCACTGCGGTCCGCCCGCTGTTCGCGGCCGCCGCGATCGCCCAGGGGCGCGGCCGGCTCGTCGAGGCGCAGCGCTACCTCGTCGACGCCGTCGACCGCCAGCCCTACAACGCGACCGCGTGGCAGCGGCTGCTCGAGGTCGCGCTGAAGACCGCCGACCGGCCGGCCGCGCGCTCGGCCGCCACGCGACTGCTCGAGCTCGACCCGATCGGCTCCGGCACGCGCGCGCTCGTGGCCCGGCTCGTGCTCTTCGAGGTCCCGGCGGGCGGATCTCCGACGGCGACCGGCACGCCGCTGAGCCCGCGCTACTCCGGGCCGGCCGTCGCACCGGTGCCGGCGGCGGGCACGCCGGCGGCGCCGGGCACGCCGACCGCGCCGTAGCCCGTCAGCCCTCCATCCCGGTCGCCGAGTGCGGCGCGCCGACGGGCTTGGACTCCGGCGAGCCGCGCTGGCGCAGGTAGATCGCCAGGACCGCCATCGAGCCGACGGCGAGGAACTCCGACTGCCAGTTCTGCAGCGTGGCCTCCCAGAAGTGGGCGGTGCCGACGAACTGCCACAGCGAGAGGGCCGGCTCGCCGTGCACGAGCCGGTCGGAGTTGAAGTCGCTCCAGCCCGTGACGGCCTGCGCGGACCACGAGCCCAGCCAGATCGTCGCCATGACGAGCACGAGCGAGTTCGACAGCAGCCACAGCCGCACGCCGCGCGCCCGCGCCCATCCCGGCGAGTCCGGCTTGGCGTACTCGCCGACGAGCTGGTCCTCGTCGTCCTCCCGACCGGCCTTGTCGAGCTGCTTGGACTCCGGCGAGCCCTTCTGCACGAACCAGACCGTGAGCAGGATGTAGAGCGTGAACTGCAGGTACTCCGACTGCCAGTTCTCCATCACCGCGTTGCCGAACGAGGAGGACAGCAGGTAGCGGCCGAGCGAGATCGTCGCCTGCTCGTGGCTCGTCGCCTCGTTGTTGAACTCGTGCCAGCCGGCGAACGCCTGGCCGGCGAGCGCGCCGGCGAACAGCACGAGAAAGACGATCGTGAGGCTGTTCTCGCGCCAGAAGCGTCGCATCGCTCAGCCGTGCGTCAGGCCGACGATCGTGTACAGCACGAGGCCGGTCGCGATGACCGCCACGTAGAGGACGAGCATCACCCGCGAGCTCATGCGCGCTGCCTACCCGATCGGGCACGGCCGCTGTCATCCCCGCTGCGCGGCGAACGCCACGGCGCTGCGCACGACGACCCGGGCGACCGCCACCAGGTCGTCGATCGCGACCCGCTCGTCGGCGGCGTGCGCGAGATCGATTCCGCTCGGGCCGAACAGGACGCAGGGGATCGCGTGGTCGCGATACAGGTGCATGTCGCAGCCGTAGCCGACGCCGACGAGCGGCGGCGGGCTGCCGAGCTCGGCGGCGGCGGCGTCGCGCACGAGCCCCACCCACGGATCGCGCACGTCGGTCTCGCCGGGCCCGAACTGGCCGCCGGACCACGTGATCTGCACCGGCGGGCCCGCGCCGTCGGTGGCGGCCGCGACGGCGCGCTCCAGCCCGGCCCGGGCGTCCGCGAGCGACTCGCCGACGGGCACGCCGAGGCGGCCCTCGAAGCGCAGCTCGTCGGGCACCTGGCTTGACCAGCGGCCGGCGTCGAGCCGGCCGACGAGCAGCGGGTAGGGCAGCGGGTCGCCGGACAGCAACGGGTGGCGCGGGCGGGCGTTGACCGCCCGCTCGTGCGCGTGCAGCGCGGCGTGGATGGGCACGTAGCGATCGATCGCCGACACGCCTTCGAGCCGCTTGGCCGCGTGGGCGCCGCGCCCGCGCACGACGCCGGTGAAGGTCAGCGCGCCGCCGTGGGCGCAGACGATCCGCAGCTCGGTCGGCTCGGGGATGGGGCAGGCGGCGAAGTCCGCGTCGCGCCCCAGCGCCGCGAACGTGCCGAGGCCGCCGTCCTCCTCGGACGCCACGGCCTGCAGGACGACGTCGCCGGGCAGCCGGGTGCCCGCGGCGCGCAGGGCGCCGAGCGCGTGCAGTGCCGCGACGACCCCGCCCTTCATGTCGACGGCGCCGCGGCCGTGCACGCGGTCGTCGTCGATCGCGCCCGCCCACGGATCGCGTTCCCACGCCTCCGTGCCCGCCGGCACGACGTCGACGTGCCCGTTGACGCACAGTCGCGGCGCGCGCGGATCGCGGCCCGGCAGCGTGACGGTCGCGCCCACGAGCTCGCTGCGCGGGGCCTCCTCGCCGGGGTGGCCGGGGTGCGCGCGCAGCGCGTCGAGGTCGTGCTCGTCGAGCGTCGCGTGCAGGCCGAGCTCGCGGGCGAGCTGCACGACGCAGGTGGCCGCGCCGCGCTCCCGGCCGGTGACGCTGCGCTCCCGCACGAGACGCGCGGTGTCGCGCGCGATCGCCGCGCGGTCGATGGCGGCGAGGGCGGCGGCGAGGCTCACGGCGGGCCGGGGGCGCGCGCGATCAGCCCGTGACGGCGACGCGCAGGATGCCGAACAGCAGCAGGACCGCCGCCGTCGCGGCGATGAGCAGCAGCACGATGCCGACGACGAGCTCGGAGGGCAGGCGATGCGACGGCGCGCGCCGTGCGGCGGGCAGCGTGCTGACCTGCCGCGAGGCGGCTGGGGTCTGGCGCAGCTCGCGGCTGCGGGCCGTGGGGGCACCGGCGCCGGCGAGATCGGGTTCGGCCGCGGGCCGCGGCGGGCCCGGCTGCGGCCTGGGCCGCGGTCG
>JAUXSD010000215.1 GCA_030681525.1 Solirubrobacteraceae bacterium | reverse complement strand
TTCGCGCCGTAGCGCGGCTGCACGCGCAGCCTGGCGCGCGAGCGGCGCGGCCACGCGAGGTCCTGCTCGGCGGTCTCGGTGTCGCGGAAGCGCAGCGAGCGCACGCGGTTTCCGACCGCGTCGTCGAGCAGCCACAGCAGGCGGCGGTCGGTGACCGCCAGCAGCGTGCTGGGGCTGGCCCACGTCGCGGTCGGGGTTACGAGCGCGACCGGCTCGTCGGACTCGAGCGCCTCGAGCAGTTCGCGGCCGAGCGCGCGGCGCATCGCGTCGGACAGCCAGGATCCCGCTCCGCCCGCCCCGCGCCGCGCCCCGCCGGCGCCGGCCGGCGCGGCGCTGGACGGCACCGGTGCTCGCGCGCCGGGTCGCTGCTCGGAGCGCAGCAGCTCGTAGGCGACGTTGAGCTGGACCATCTGCGCCATCCCCGCGTCGCCGGCGCGGTCGGGATGAAAGCGCTTGGCGAGCTCGCGGTAGGCACGCGCGGCCTCGTCGACGGACGCGTCGGAAGGCAGGCCCAGCACGGCGTAGGGGTCCATCGGCCCATTGTCGCGCGCCCCGGCGCGCCGCCGCTACTGCACCGCGAGGTCGCGGGTCATCGCGTCGTGGCCCGTCAGCGAGCAGTACAGCCGCCAGGTTCCGGGGGTGACCGCGACGGTCTTCGCCGCGCCGCCGTGCTCGCCGACCGCCTCGCTGATCATCAGCGACGGGCGCCCGGTCGAGGCCGGCGGGTCGAGCCAGAGGTTGTGCTCACTCACGTCGTAGTTGCGAAAGTAGATCGTCAGCTCGCCGGCCGCCACGGAGCTGCGCGTCAGGCGCAGGACGAAGGTGCCGAAGTCGTATGCCTCGGCGCCGACGCTGCCGGTCACGGGTGCGGGTGGGGCGACCGGCGCGCCCGGGCCGGGTGCCGGTGGGGGTGACGCCGTCGTGCCGGCCGGGCCGGACGGGGTGGCCGCGCCAGGTCGCGTCGCGCCAGGCCAGACGCCGGCCACTGGCGCGAGCACCGCGCGGCCGCGGCGCGGGACCCGCCGGTAGACGGCCGCGCGACGGCCGCGACGGCACTTCGCCCGCGCCGCCCGGGAGGTGCGCTTCGCGCACGCCGCCTTGGCGGAGCGTGCCGCGGCGCCGTCCGCCGCCGCTGAGCGCTTGGCCGCGCCGGCGCCGACCGCGCCGGCGCCGCCGGCGAGCCCCGCGCAGACGAGCACGAGCGCGACGACGAGGGCGCCCGACCGACCTGTCACGACAGCAGCGCCGGCCGCGCGAAGGACGCGGCCGACGGGATGATCCCGGCGGCCTCGGTCTGAAACCACTGCTCCAGCAGCGCGCAGTACAGCCCGCGGAAGTCGGCGGTCGCGCGCACGTTGCCGTAGGGATCCAGCCCCGTCCCGGCGGCCAATCCGGGGAACTCGCCGATCAGCCCCTGACGCACGTCGCGGCCGATGACGAACGCCGCGCCGGCCGCGCCATGGTCGGTCCCCGCCGAGCCGTTCTCCTGCGGCCGGCGCCCGAACTCGCTCCACAGCGAGATCACGACGCGATCGGCCAGCCCGCGCAGCTCGAGGTCGCGCCAGAACGCGCGGATGTTGCCGGTCGTCGTCGCCAGCCCCGCAGAGAGCGCCGCGGCCTGGTTGGAGTGCGTGTCGTAGCCGCCCGCCGCGTTGAGCGTCACGCAGCGCACCGGCAGGCGGTTGCCCGAGCCGTCGGTCGTCGCGAGCAGCCGCGCGATGCCCTGCAGGCGGGTCTTGAACGTGCTGTTCGCGGCCGGGTAGCCCGCTCCGTCGGGCGGCGCCGCGCTGCCGACGCTGGCCAGGTCGCGGGCGAGCCCGGCGGCGTTGGACTGTGCCCGGCGAGCCTGTGCGGTGATCGGGTCGGACGCCGCGAGCGTGCCGAGCGCGGCGTGGGTCGCGCGCATCCGCGTCTCCATCTGGCCCCAGACGCCGTTCGCCGAGAAGCGGTAGTCGCCGAGGTTGCCGGTCGCCGAGACGGCGACGCTGCTCGTCGCCAGCTGCGGCGACAGCATGCCGTCCAGCGAGATGCCCTGGATCGGGACGTCGGGATGGCCGACGCGGTCCAGGTAGCGCCCGAGCCAGCCGGTGGACGCCATCGGGTCGGTCGCGCCCACCACCCAGAAGTGGCGCGAGGTGAAGTGCGACTGGTTCGGGCCCGCGTAGCCGATCGCCGGCGCAACCGCCACGCCGCAGCCGGCGTCGTCCCACAGCTCCTTCAGCCCGCCGGCCGACGGGTGCCAGCGCAGCCGCGGATCTCCCTCGAAGGCCCAGCCGGCGCTCGGCGCCAGCGCCAGCGTCGGGCGCAGCGTCGCGTAGCGCGCGTCGCCGGTCGGCGCGAGCAGGCTCAGCGCGTCGACGCCGCCGTCCAGGAAGATCGAGACGAGCACCTTCTGCTCGCCCGCCGCCTCGGCCACCGCGGCCTCGAAGGCCTCCGGCGTCAGCGTCCGCCCGGCCCCGTAGACGGCCAGCGCGAGCCCGGCCGAGCGCAGCAGCACCGAGCGCCGGGTCAGGCCGGTGCCGGCCGGCGTCGGCATGCCGGGCTCGGTGACGGGCAGCCCCGCCCCGGCGCGCGCGACCGAGGCGCGCAGCAGGTGCGAGCGCGTGAAGTCGTCGCAGCAGTCGGCCATCAGGTCACGGGTCCGATCACGAGAGCTGGGCGTCGGGGGAGGAGGCGACGAGCTGGCGCAGCGCGTTCTGGCGCAGCGCGCGGAAGTCGGCGGCGCCCATGCCGGCGGGCGCGGGCTGGTCGGCGAACGCCAGCAGGGCGGCGTACGTCTCGGGGGTGAGCGCGGGCCGGCCGGCCGCCTCGATCGCCGCCGCCAGCGCCTGGGCGCCGGTCTCGGTCGAGCCGGTGTACGACGCGGACGTCGCGAGCGCGGGCATGAGCGCGTAGTAGGCCACGTACCAGCGCCCGTAGGTCGTGGAGGTGTCCAGCCACGCGCGGTCGTTCCAGCCCGACACGTTGGGGGGATAGAAGAGCTGCTGGCCGGCCAGCGCGGCGAGCCAGACCCACGCGTCGTGTGTGATCGTCTGCCCGGTGGCGCGCAGCAGGCCGGCGATGTAGACCGCCGGCGGCTTGACGAGGGGTGCGCCGGCGTAGAGGTCGGGGTGCAGGAGGATCGCCTCGACGACCGGCCCGATCGCGTGGCCGCCGGCGACGTAGAGCGACTCGAGCGCCGCCTGCGTGCCGGCGCTGGGCGGGCTGGGGATGAAGTACGACCACAGCTTGAGCACGAAGTGCGAGCGGTGAAACGGGTTGTCGAGCACGAGCGTGCAGGCGTCACGCCAGCCGAACGCGCCGCTGCGCTCGTAGGCCGTGCCGGCCCAGAGCGTCTTGCTCGTCGTGTCGTGGCGCGCGGCATCGAAGCGGAAGTTCACGAAGCCGAGCTCGGCGTTCCAGTCCGCGCGCCAGCCGGTCAGCGCGCGGGCCAGACTGCGGACGTCGTCCTCGGTGTACGCCCCGCGGTCGGCGCCGAGCGTGAAGAGCTCCATGAGCTCGCGGGCGTAGTTCTCGTTGGGCGCCTGACGGCGGTTCTCGATCCCGCTGAGGAAGATGAGCATCGCGGGGTCGACCGTCACGTCGGCGACGAGATCGGCGAACGAGCCCAGCGCGTGGCGGCGCAAGAGCTCGTTCTGGGCGCGCATGAGCGGGCGGTTGTTGACGTCGGCGTTCGACGTGGCCAGCCAGTCGTGCCAGATGAGCGCCATCCGCTCGACGAGCGGCTGGTCGGAGCGGATCATGCGATCCAGCCACCACAGGTGGTCGTGGCCCCAGGCGTCGTACGGCGCGATCGGCAGCCCGTTGGCGACCGTCGGGGCGGCGCCGGTGAGGGTGGGCGCGCCGCTCGGGCGCGTGAGGCTGCGCACGGCGGCGAGGAGCCCGAGCCCGGCCAGAGACTCGGCCTGGCCGGCCCGCGGACCGAAGCCCGCGCGCCACAGCAGACGCTGGGCCTGGGCGACGCCGAAGGTCCCCTCGTAGACGGGCAGCCCGGCCGCGGTCGGCGGCGGCTGCGGCGCAGGCGCCGGGCCCGGGGCGGGCGGCGTGGTGACCGGCGGGGCCGCCGGCGTCGGGGCGGGCACCGCTTCGCCGCTCGTGACCGGGGGCAGCGTGACGATCGACGCCGGCGGCGGCGCGACCGGTGCGACGACCTTCTTTTTCGGCTTCTTCTTGACGACCTTCTTCTTGGGCCGGCAGACGGTCTTCGTGCGCCGCGTGCCCTTGATCCTGACCTTCTTGCAGACCTTCTTGACCACCTTGCGCTTCTTCTTGGTGGTCTTCTTGACGGCCATCCGCTGTCGATCGGCATCCGGCGATCGACGCTTGAGGCGCCCGCTCTATCCTCAGCCCATGGCCGCCACGCCGACCCCCGAGGGCATCCCGCAGCGCCTTGCTGCGATCCGCGCGCAGATGAGCCTGCTCGCGGACTACCTTTGACCCGGCTGCGCTGAGCGAACGGGTCGCCGAGCTCGAGGGCCGGATGTCGGAGAGCGGCTTCTGGGACGACCAGGAGAACGCCGCGAAGGTCAGCGCCGAGCACTCCCGCGCGGCACGCCGGCTGGAGGAGTTCGCCACGCTGCAGACCGACGTCGAGGATCTCGGGAGCCTCGCCGAGATGGCGCGCGAGGATCCCGAGATCGAGGCCGAGCTCGAAGGGCAGCTCGCGCCCGTGGAGCGGCGCCTGGAGGTGCTCGAGGAGCAGCGCCTGTTCTCCGGCCACTACGACAACAACGACGCGCTCGTCACGGTAAACGCCGGCGCCGGCGGGACCGACGCCCAGGACTGGGCCGAGATGGTCCTGCGGATGCAGATGAAGTGGGCCGAGAAGCGCGGCTTCAGGGTCGAGCTGCTCGAGGTCAGCCCGGGGGAGGAGGCGGGGATCAAGTCGGCGACGTTCCGCGTCGAGGGTGACAACGCCTACGGCCTGTACGCCGCCGAGAAGGGCGTGCACCGGCTCGTGCGCCTGTCGCCCTTCGACTCCGCCAACCGCCGTCAGACGTCGTTCGCGGGCGTCGAGGTCGCGCCGGTCATCGAGGAC
>JAUXSD010000214.1 GCA_030681525.1 Solirubrobacteraceae bacterium | reverse complement strand
GTCGCCGCCGCGACGGCCGGCGGCGGCCGCGCCGAGCGCACGGTGCGCGTGTCGCTGCGCCGCCGCTGACCTGCGGCCCGCCGGACCGCGCGTCAGGCCGCGGGTTTGCGCGCGACGACCGCGACGTACGTGATCGGCTCGCCCGCCATCGTCAGGCGGTGGCGAAACGGCTCGCGGACGAGGATCTCTCCCCCGCCGGCGCGCTCCTCGAAGCCGGCGAGGTAGTCGCCGAAGTCGCTGCCGCCGGGCACCGCGAGATCCTCGTGCAGGCTGACCGAGAACCAGGCGCCCGGCGGGAAGGCCGTCCACAGCCGGTGAAAGCTATCGGCCGAGATGTGGCCGAGGCCGAGCGCGCCGGCGCAGACGAGCGCGTTGAGCCCGTGCTCGCGGATGAGCTCGGGCACCTGCGCCAGGTCGTCGGTGTCGCCGACGAGGTACTCGGCGTAGAGGCCCGGCCGGTCGCGCCGTGCCGCCGCGCGCGCCTCGGGGATGCCGTCGGACGCGACGATCGTCCCCACCCCGCGCGCGCGCAGCTCCTCGCCGGAGACGCCGTTTCCGGCGCCGAGGTCGAAGACGGCCAGATCAGCGGCTGCGGTGCCGCCCTCGGCGGCGCAGGCGACGAGCCGCTCGGCGAGGATCGTGGCCGATGCGCTCAGCAGCCGGCGCTGGACGACCTCCTCGTAGAGGCCCGCGATCGCGTAGACGCGCTCGTACTCGTGCAGGCGAAACTCGTCCGTCGTGCCGTCGGCGTGGCGCACCACCAGCGACTCCTCGGTCTGGTCGCGTCCGGGCTGCAGCTCGACCTCGTAGTCCATGACGCTCCTCGGTTGACCCCTCGTGATCGCCGACCTGCCCGTCCGGCTCGAGGAGTATGCGCCGGCGGGCTCGGCTCCGGCGGCCCGAGCCGAGGTCAGCGCCCGCGTCCCGTGTGCAGGCGCTGCTCGTAGAGCGCGGCGTCCGCGCGGGCCACGAGATCCTCGGCCGTCTCGCCCGCCCGCAGCTCGGCCAGGCCGACGGTCACCGATGCGCGCTCGGGCAGGCGCACGAGCGCGTGGTTGACCCAGCCCAGCCGCTCGGCCGCGTCGGCCACGCTCAGCCCGGCGACCGCGCAGACGAACTCGTCGCCGCCGTAGCGGATGACCAGGTCGTGCGAGCGCAGCTTCGCGCGCAGCGTGTCGACGACCGCGCGCAGCATGCGGTCGCCGCGCGCGTGTCCGTGCGCGTCGTTGACGGCCTTGAGCCCGTCGACGTCGAGGAACGCCAGGACGAGCGACTGATCGTCGCGGCGCGCCCGCGCGATCTCGCGGGTGAGCTCGACGAACCCGCTGCCGCGCAGGTAGGCGCCGGTCAGGGCGTCGTGCGACGAGTAGGCCCGCTCGACGGCCGACGCGCCACGGTCGGCGAGCGCCGTCTCGCGGTCGAGCTCGGCCTCGCCGCGCTCCCGCGCCCCCGCGCCGCGATCGGCCTGCGCGACCCCACGGTCGAGCTCGGCCTCGCCCCGCTCCCCCGCGCCCGCGCGCCGGTCGGCGTGTGCCACGTCGCGATCGAGTCCTGACTCCGCGCGTTCGCCGGCCCCGGCGCGACGGTCGTCGTGGGCGATGCCGCGATCATGCTGCGCCATGGCGCGCTCGTCGGCGCCGGCGCTGCGATCCTGCGCCGCGCGGGTGCGATCGCTCGCCGCGGCCTGCCGGGACAGCGCGGAGCGCTCGAGGATCTCGGCCGTGATCCGCGCGCCGAGCACCGAGTCCTGGCCGCGGGCCGACTCGTCGCGGCGCTCCGCGGCGGCGTCGCGGCGCTCGCCCGCGCGGTCGCGCTGCGCGCTGAGCACGTCGCGCTGCGCGCTGAGCATGTCGCGCTGCGAGCCCGCCTGGTCGCGCTCAACGCCCGCCGCGTCGCGCTGCTGGGCGGTCTCGTCGCGCAGTCCGGCGGCATCGTCGCGCACGTCGCCGGCCGTGTCGCGGCGGTCACCGGCCGTGTCACGCCGGTCGCCGGCCTCGTCGCGACGCTCGCCCGCCTCGTCGCGGCGGTGGCCGACGCGATCTCTGCGTCCGCCGGCCTCGTCGCGCTGCTCGCCGGCCTGATCACGCCGTTCCGACGACGACTGCTCGTCCGCAGCGGTCGCCGCACCCGCCGGCGCGGCGTCGCTGCCGGCGCGCGCTGGGCCGCCGGCAGCCGTCCCCGGATCGGGGGTGGCGCTGGGCTGCTCGATCTCCCCGCCCGTGGCATCCACGGGCCGATCGTCTGACGACAGGCCGCTCACGGGCCTCCCCGGTGCCTGGGTGCGAGTCTCGGCCGAGCCTCGCAACCCCTGCGCTAGATCCCATGAGCCTACTCCGACCGCCGTGGGCGAGACGAGATGTTCAGCCGAACGGCCGCGCGCCCCGGCGGAGGGCCGCGGTCAGCCTCCGCGCACCTCGTGTGTCGCCGCCACGATGGTCTTGATGACGTAGCTCAGCGCCAGCACGAAGAACAGTGCGCCCAGCGCCGCGCGGACCTGGTCGGTCTCGAGCGGGGTGCGCTTCGCCACCGGCTCGGCGACGGCGTCGGCGGCCTTGACACGCCAGCCCTGCAGGCCGGCCCGGCCGATCTGCGTCGGCGATTGCATGGCGTACCTCCTGGTTGCTTGTGCCTGGGAGGTTCCCCGCTGCGCCCCGCGGCGAACCCGCGGCACGCCGTCAACCGCTCTCGGAGCGGCCCTTCTCGCAGTCGGGGTCCTGCGCGCGGTCGGTCAGGCCGTCGCGATCGTTGTCCTCGCCATCGGTGCACTGGTTGGGCGTCGCGGCCGGCGGGGGCGGCGGGCTGGTCGGGCTGCTCGGCGGCGCGGCGGTCCCGGCCTCGCTGCCGGTGGCGTCGCAGTCCGGGTCCTGCTCGGTGTCGGTCAGCCCGTCGTCGTCGTTGTCGATGTTGTCGATGCAGTCCGGCCCGGGCTCGCGGGGCGGCGGCGGCGGCGCGTCCGGGTCGGCGAGATCGTCGGCCTGGTCGGTCGCGCACGCGTCCTGCTCCTCCGCCGGGAGGCTGTCGTCGCACAGCGCGTCGGACGCCGGCTCCTCGGCGAACGTGGCGCTCAGGTTGCGCGGGCGGTCCATGACGAACGAGCAGCGGCCGTCGCCCGAGCAGGCGTCGCCCCAGCCCTCGAACGTCGAGCCGGGCGACGGCTCGACTGTCGCCACGACACGCCGGCCGGCCGTGAACTTGTACTCACACGACGCGTTGCAGGACACGTCGCTCGGCTCGATCTGCACGCGGCCGAACCCGTCGCCGTCGACGGAGACGGTCAGCAGGACGCGCTCGTCGGCCGTCGTCGTCGTGACGCCGGTGGGCCGTTCGGGAGCCGAGTCAGCCGAGTCGTCGCCGCCGAGGCTCGCAAACCCCGCGATGAGCCCGACCGCGATGAGCAGGGCCGCGCCGAGCGCGGCCAACAGCACGGTCGGCGGTCCGCCGTCCAGGTCGTCGCTTTCGCCGTCGTGCGTGGTCACAGGGCCCGGCGGACCATACATGCCGGGCCGTGCGCGCCGACGAGGCAGACCCGCCCGCCGCTGCGCGCGAGCGCCTCATGTCACGTCGCGGCGGCGCAGCGCGAACGCCGCCAGCGCGGCGAAGCCCAGGACGAAGGCGACGAGCACGGCGAGCGCCTGCACGCTGTCGACGAACGGACCTCCGAACGCGCCCGGTCCGTTGGACTCGATGCCCGCGGCGGGCGCGCCGAGGGCGGTCGCGATCGAGTAGCCGTTGGCGCGCAGGAAGACCTGGGTCACCGGCTCGAGGAAGCTGATGCTCTCCGCGAACGCGCTCAGCAGCCCTTCGACGACGAGCGCGTAGAGGATGCCCAGGCCGATCGCCAGCGAGGTGCCGCGCGTCAGGACCCCCAGCATCACGCCGAGCGCGGCCCAGGCCGCGAGGATGAGCCAGCTGGCGGCCATCGCGCGGAGCGCCAGCCACCCGGACGGCCAGACGATCGGTGCGTCCTCGATCGTCGCGATCACGACGCTGGCGATCGCGCCCGCGGCGAAGACCGTCACGACGAACGCGATCAGGACGATCCCCAGCGCCGCGAGCTTCGAGGCGAACACGGTCGTGCGGCCCGGCCCCTGGACGAACAGCGTCTTCAGCGTGTCCCAGCCATACTCGCTGCCCAGCGCGAAGACGCCGAGCATGAGCGCGAAGACCCCGCCGAAGAACGGAAAGCCGGAGATCAGCGTGCCCGGCAGCGACTGCGGCAGGAACTCGGCGAGGCCCAGCGGCGCGTCCTCGGGATCGAGCGCGTACGGGAGGACGTAGGCGAAGAAGACGCCCAGAAACGACCAGATGCCGAGCAGGATCCAGGTCGCCGCGCGCCTGCGCAGCACCAGCAGCTCGGCGCTCACGTTGCCCCTCATGACCGCGGCCCTCCGCCCGTCGTGGTGAGCTCGAGGAAGATGTCCTCCAGCGACGCCGTATGCGGGTAGATCGCCGAGACCGCGATGCCGGCCTGCACGAGCATCCGGTTGATCGCGGCCGCCCGCGCCGTGTCGACGACGACCTCGAGCAGACCGTCATCGCCCGCCACCGCGTCGACCCCGGGCAGCTCGCCGATCAGCCGCGCCGCCTCGGCCCGCGGCTCGGCGCGCACGCGCAGCCCGGCCCGGCCGCGCAGCTGCGCGACCGTGCCCTCGGCCACGAGCGATCCCTCGCGGATGACGCCGACGCGGTCTGAGATCTGCTCGATCTCGCCCATGAGGTGGCTGGAGAGCAGGACCGTCCGCCCGCCGTCGGCGAGCGAGCGGATGAACGCGCGCATCTCGGCCATGCCCGCGGGGTCCAGGCCGTTCGTCGGCTCGTCGAGGATGAGCAGCTCGGGGTCCTTCAGCAGCGCGGCCGCCACGCCGAGGCGCTGCTTCATCCCCATCGAGTACGTCGCGCTGCGGTCGCCCGCGCGGGCGCTCAGGCCGACCTGGCCGAGCACGCTCGCCACCCGGTCTTCGGCGACGCCGCCGTGGCGGGCGAGGACGCGCAGGTTGTCGCGCCCCGACAGGTACGGATAGAACGCCGGCCCCTCGATCAACGCGCCGATCCGCGCCAGCCCCGCTGGCGCGCCCGGCGGCGCGCCCAGCACGGTGGCGTGGCCGGCGGTGGGCCGCACGAGGCCTACGAGCATCCGCAGCGTGGTCGTCTTGCCGGCGCCGTTTGGACCGAGGAATCCGTACACCTCGCCGCGGCGCACGCGCAGCGCGAGCTCGTCGACGGCGACGATCGTCTCGCCGTAGCGCTTCGTCAGCCTCTCCGTGCTGATGACGAGGTCGTCTTCGAGCCTGCTGGCGGTGGCGGTCATGGCGGATGTCTCCGGTGTCGGTGGCGGCGGTCCGGCGTGTTCGCCCAGGATCGTCTGCTTTCACACCCGCGTCGTCGGCTGCGCGAGCGAGGTGGCGTGGCCCGGGGGTTGATCTCTCTGTCGGCCCGAGGCAGGACGACGGATCATCCTCGCGGACGACGGCCGCGCCGCCGCTCGCAGGTACCGTGGCGTCATGGCCCGCAACGCCGTCTCGCCGCGCTGGCGCACGCTGGACCCGCGCATCGTCGACGGCCTCCTGGCCCTGGTGCTGACGGTGGCGCTGCAGCTGCGCCTCGCCCTCGGCGAGGAGCCGGGCGCGACGCCGGTGGCGGTCCTCGCCGGGCTCGCGCTCACGCTCCCGCTGGCGTGGCGGCGCCGTGCGCCGCTGGCGGTCGTCCTGGCCTACGCCGCGGCCGCGGCGCTGGGAGACGCGCTCGGCGCCGGCATCTTCGACGGCGAGCCGCCGCTGCCGCCGGCGCTCATCTCGGGCGTGATCGCGTTCTACGCCCTGGGCGCCCATGCCGCCGACCGACGCGCGCTCGCCGGCCTCGTGCTCGGCATCGCGGGCCTCTGGACCACCGTCATCGCATCCGACCACGCCGACCTCGCGAGCTTCGGGTTCTCCGCCGGTCTCGTCGCGCTCTCGCCATGGCTGGCAGGGCGCGCGAGCCGGGCCCGGCGGCTGCGCGCCGAGGCCCTCGAGCGCGAGCGCGACGGCCGGGCGCGGACCGCGCTGTCGGAGGAGCGCCAGCGGATCGCCCGCGAGCTGCACGACACGGTCGCCCACGGGCTCGTGGTGATGGTCGTCCAGGCACAGGGCGCGCGGCGGATCCTCGATCGGGATCCCGAACGCGCCCGCGAGGCCCTGCGCGCGATCGAGCAGACCGGTCAGACCGCGCTGGGGGAGATGCGCCGCTCGCTGGGCATCCTGCGCGAGGAGACCGCGCAGGCCGACCGCGCGCCACAGCCCACCCTGCACGACCTCGAGGGGCTGCTGGAGGAGATGCGGCGCGCCGGGCTCCTCGTCGACCTGCGGATCGAGGGCGAGCGGCGCGCGCTGGCCGAGGGCGTCGACCGCTCGGCGTACCGCATCGTGCAGGAGGCGCTGACGAACACGATCAAGCACGCCGGGCTCGTGCCGACGCGGGTCACGGTGTCCTACGGCGCCGACGAGCTGCGCCTGGAGATCGCCGACGACGGCCCCGGCCTCGCCGACGGGAGCAGCGGCGGCCACGGGCTCGTCGGGATGCGCGAGCGCGTGCGTCTCTACGGCGGGGAGCTCGATGCGCACAGCGAGAACAGCCACGGCTTCGTCGTGCGGGCGCGAATCCCGCTGACGCCATGAGCATCCGCGTCCTGCTCGTCGACGACCACGCGCTCGTGCGCACCGGCTTTCGCATGGTCCTCGACAGCGAGCCGGATCTCGAGGTCGTCGGCGAGGCGGCCGACGGGCACCAGGCGATCGACAGCGCGGCGCGCCTGGCGCCCGACGTCGTGCTCATGGACGTGCGGATGCCCGGCCTGGACGGGATCGCGGCGACGCGCGCGATCGTGGCGGCGGGAGCCGGCGACGGCGGCTCGCCGGCGCCGAAGGTGCTCGTCCTCACGACGTTCGACCTCGACGAGTACGTCTTCGACTCGCTGACGGCGGGCGCGAGCGGCTTTCTGCTCAAGGACGTCCCGCCCGAGCAGCTCACCGCGGGGATCCGCGCCGTCGCCGGCGGCGACGCGCTGCTGGCGCCGGCGGTGACGCGCCGGCTGATCGACGAGTTCGTGCAGGCCGGGCGCCGGCGGGCGACGTCGCCGCCGGCCGCGCTCGACGAGCTCACGCCGCGCGAGCTCGAGGTCCTCGGGCACGTCGCCCAGGGGCTGTCGAACGCGGAGATCGCGGCCGCGCTCGTCGTCGAGGAGACGACGGTCAAGACCCACGTCTCGCGGCTGCTGGCCAAGCTCGGGCTGCGCGACCGGGTGCAGGCCGTGGTGCTCGCCTACGAGTCGGGGCTGGCCGGCGGCGGGGCGGGCTGAGCGGGCCGGCGGCGGATGACTGACGCGCCTGGATGGGTACGCTCGTGCCATGAGCGACGACGTCGGCGCCGCGGGCGAGGAGCAGGGCCAGAGCCTGCTGTCGCAGATCTCCAACGAGATGGTCCGTGCGCAGAAGCGGTTCTTCGGCAAGGGACCGACCGAGGCCAAGTCCTACCTCCTCGACGACCTGCTGATCATCGTCATGCGCGGCGGCATGACGACCGCGGAGAAGACCATGCTGGAGTTCGGCCAGCAGGACCAGGTCCGCCAGTTTCGCCAGCTCTTCGAGAACGAGATGACCGAGCGGCTGACCGACATGATCGAAGGGCTCACCGGGCGCAAGGTGCTCACCTACCAGTCGCAGATCATGTTCGAGCCGAACATCGTCGTCGAGATGTTCGTCTTCGACGCGGCGGCCGACGCCGGCGATCGCGCGGCGACGGCCGAGGGGCAGACGGGCGATTCCCACATCGGCGAGGCGACCGACCACAACGCGCTCGACACGCCCTCCGCGTCAGGGCAGTAGCCAACCCGGGGTTTGCCGGGCGCGCATGCTGGCGAGGCCCAGCGTGGGTCGGCCGGGCCGAGTCGAGGCCGTTGGCGTCTGCGCGTAAGGCGACGGTGGAGGCGATCTGCTCGGCCGCCCGTTGCGCCGCGTCTCCACGCGGCGCAGCCGGCGACGGGCGGGACATGCCCACTCACCGCCGCGGCGGAGCAGCCGGCCGGCGCTCGGCCGCGGCGCAGCGCAGGCAGAGCACGCTGTCGGGCCGCGCCTCCAGCCGCGCGCGCTCGATCGGCTCACCGCACGCGTCGCACGTCCCGTAGCTGCCCTCGTCGAGCTTGGCCAGGGCGCGCTCGGTGCGCGCCAGCGTGCTCTCCAGCGAGCGGCCGACGCCGATCTCGGTCAGCCGGCCGACCGCCTCGGTCGTGCCGTCGCCGATCCGCTTGCCGAAGCCCTGCGCGGCGCCGCGCTCCGGTCGCTTGGCCAGGACGGCCACGCGGTCGCGGGTCAGCCGGCGGTGGTCCTCGAGCGCGAGGCGGATCGCGGCGGGGTCGAGATCTTCGTCGGATGACGGCATCGCGTCGCGTCCTACCCGCTGCGCGGGCCTACGCCTGCAGGCCGTCCCAACCCCAGCGCGGCATCGTCGCGTCCGCGGCGGCCACCGCGTCCTCGTCCGGGTAAGCCAGCACGTCGCCGACCGCCCAGGCCATGTAGGCGTGCAGCGCGGCGCGAAACGCGCGATCCGCGGGCAGGCCGGCATCGTCGGCCGCGCGGTCGAAGCAGCGGACGAAGCGCTCCCCGAGCTCGCTCATGTCGCCGTTGCCGGCGTGCATGCGCAGCACGCCGGACTGGTCGCCGCACGCCTGCGAATAGGTCGGCGGACCGCCCAGCACCTCGCCCCAGTAGGCGGCCAGGCGCTCGACGTGCTGCGGATGCCGGCCGGGATGCGAGAACGGATGGTTGAGCTCGGGGTCCGCCAGGCAGCGTGCGTGGTGCGCCCGGGCGAGGGCCAGGAACGCGGGCTCGCCGCCGGCGAACTCGTACAGCGTCGGGCGCACCGGCCGAGGATCGCACACGCGGCGCCGCGCGCGGCGGGCGTGCCCGCCGGGGGGACCGCCGATCCGCCCGGTCAGTCCGTAGGCTGCGCGGCCGTGGACGTCATCGACGAGCTGCTCGCCAACAACGAGGCGTTCGCCGCCTCCCTCCCCGTGCAGCACCTCGACGTGCGCCCACGGCGGCGGCTGGCGATCGTGACCTGCATGGACTCGCGCCTCGACGTCTTCGCGGCGCTCGGGCTGCACCACGGCGAGGCGCACATCCTGCGCAACGCGGGGGGCGTCATCACCGACGATGTGATCCGCTCGCTGGCGGTCTCGCAGCGGCGGCTGCTCACGCGCGAGGTGATGCTCATCCACCACACCGACTGCGGCATGCAGTCGCTCACCGACGACGGTTTTCGCGCCGAGCTGCAGGAGGCCAGCGGCGTCGCGCCGGCCTTCGCGATCGAGTCGTTCAGCGACCTCGACGCCGACGTGCGCCAGTCGCTGCTGCGGGTGCGCCGCTCGCCGTTTCTGCTGCACCGCGACCGCGTGCGCGGCTTCGTCTACGACGTCGACACGCACGTCCTGCGCGAGGTCCACGTGAGCGAGCCCGACCGGCCCTGACCGTGCCCGAGATGTCCGGGCACGAGATGACGCATTGCGCGCCCGACCGGCGACACGCCTACCGGCGCCGGGCCGCGGGCTCGAGCGCCGGGTTGGTCCAGCCGGCGTCCGCCGGATTGAGGTTCGTCCCCGGCGCGACGACCTCGTCGATGCGGTCCAGCAGCGCATCGTCGAGGTGGACGTCGGCGGCGCCGAGCTGCGCCTCGAGCTGCTCCATCGTGCGCGGGCCGATGATCGCCGCCGTCACCGCGGGATGGCGGATGACGAACGCCAGCGCCATGTCGATGAGCGTCAGCCCGGCGTCCTCGGCGAGGCGCGCCAGCGCATCGACCGCGTCGAGCTTGGCCTGGTTCTCCGGCAGCGAGAGGTCGTAGCGGCGCGGCAGGCGCTCGGCGCGCTTGGACTGCGGCGGGTCGGCGCCCTTGCGCCAGCGCCCCGACAGCCAGCCGCCCGCCAGCGGGCTCCACGGGATGACGCCCATGCCGTGCTCCAGGCAGGTCGGCAGCACGTCGGCCTCGATGCGCCGCGCCAGCAGCGAGTACGGCGGCTGCTCGCAGACGAAGCGCGCCGTGCCGCGCTCGCGCGCGACCCACTGCGCCCGGACGACCTGCGCCGCCGGGTACGTCGACGAGCCGAGGTAGCGCACCTTGCCCTGCGACACGAGATCGGTCAGCGCGCCGAGCGTCTCCTCGTGGTCGGTCCAGTGGTCCCAGCGGTGCACCTGGTAGAGGTCGATCCAGTCGGTCCGCAGCCGCTTCAGCGAGGCCTCGACCTCACGGAAGATCCAGCGCCGGGAGTTGCCGCACTCGTTGGGGTCGTCGCCCATCGTGCCGTGGAACTTCGTCGCGAGGACGACGTCGTCGCGCCGCCCGCCGGCCAGCGCCTTGCCGACGATCTCCTCCGATTCGCCGCGCGAGTAGACGTCCGCGGTGTCGATGAAGTTGATGCCCGCGTCGAGCGCGCGGTGGATCACGCGGACCCCCGCGTCGTGGTCGGGGTCACCCCAGGCGCCGAACATCATCGTGCCGAGGCAGAGCGGGCTGACGTGCACTCCGGTGCGTCCGAGGGTTCGTTGTTGCATGCGCTCGACGGTACCCGCCGGGCGGGCGCGGGCCACGGCCGCGGTCACGGCGGGGGCAGGCGCCAGCTCGTGGCGAGCACCTCGCTCGGAAACAGCTCCGCCCACTGCTCGGCGGCGTCGCGCAGGCGCTGCCGGGTCCGCTCGAGCGAGAGCCGGGTGACGCCGTCGCTCCACCAGCGCTCGCCGACCGCGCTCCTGAGCGCGGTGGGATCGAGATCGCCGTCGGCCGCGCAGAGGTCGCAGACCGCCCGCGTGAGCATCTCGGCCTGCATCGGGCGATCGCCGGCGCGAGCGATGACCTCCTTGCCGCGCCGGGTCGCCTGCGGCGCGCGCCGCCCCGCGACCACGGTGGCGTGGCGGAACATACCGCCGGCCGCCAGCACGCCCCAGACGCCCGACCGCAGCCCGAGCTCCTCTTCGACGACGAGGTGCGCGATGTCGTGCGGCAGCTCGGCGGCCGGACCCCCGACGCGGTTGTACGCACCGCCGTCGAAGGCCACGACGCACCCGTCCGGACGATGCACGAGCGCGCGATAGCGCCGGCCCTCGCCCTTGTGGAACTCGACCTTCACCGGCGCCATGCGGCGGTCAGCCCGGCGCGGCGCCGGCGTCGGCCGGGTGCTGCTCGAGCCACCGCTGCGCCGCCGCGGACGCGTCGCGGGCGATCGCGGCCCAGTCCGCGTCGGGCGGCGGCCGCTCGATGACGCCGATGATCGCCAGCGCGCGCACGACGGACTCCAGCGGCCGGCTGGCGTAGGACCACGGCGCGGGCAGGGCGTCGCCCACCTTCGCCTGCGCGACCCACTCGACGAGCATCCGATCGCGGGGCGTGACCGGCGGGTCGTGATCGACGCGCACCCGCCGGCCGATGTCCGCGTGCCTGCGATTCTCCATGGCGCCAAGGATTCCACAGCGCGCCCGGCGCACCTAGACTCGCTGGCCGGCCGCGCCGGCCGGGCCCTCCCCCATATCGATGCTCGAACAGGACGAAGTCCCCGCCTACCTGCTGCGGCGCCGCCTCCTGAGCCGGCGCTCGATCGTCGCGGGCCACCTGCGGGTCGGCGACGTGTCGAGCCGCAACCGCAACTTCCGCGTGACCGGGGGAGCCGGCGAGAGCTACCTGCTCAAGCAGGGGATCGCCGCCGACAGCGCGCAGTCGCTGCGCAACGAGGCGGCGCTCTACCGTCGGCTCACGGCGGATGCCGCGGCCGCGCCGGCCGCGAGCGTGCCCGCGCTGCACGGCTACGACGCGCGGCGCGGCATCCTCATCCTCGAGTGGCTTCCCGGCGGCGAGGACCTCGACGCGCTGCACCGGCGACGCGGCGGCTGCCCGCCGGCGCTCGCGGCCGCGCTCGGACGGGCACTCGCGACGCTCCACGCGATCGTTCCGGACGGCGAGGAGCTGCGCGAGGACGCCCCCTGGGTCCTGGCGCTGCACCGCCCGCCGCTCGACGCGCTGCGCTACCTCAGCGCGGCGAGCGTCCAGCTCGTGAGGCGCCTGCAGTCAGACGAGCGGATCGGGGTGGCGTTCGACGAGCTGCGCGACGGCTGGCGCGCGGAGGCGCTCGTGCACCGCGACGTCAAGTGGGCCAACTGCATCGCCCACCCGCGGCCGGGCGGGTCGCGGCCGACGCGCGTCGCGCTCGTCGACTGGGAGATGGCCGGCTGGGGCGACCCGGCCTTCGACATCGGCTCGACGCTCAGCGACCACGCCGCCTTCGGGCTGGCCGGCGGGCGGGATGCGGGCGGGCGGGCGCCGGCGGCGTTCTGGTCGGCCTACGTGCGGGCACGCGGGCTCGGCGAGCCCGCCGCGGCGCGGCTGCTCGAACGCTCGGTGCGGTTCGCGGGGGCGCGGCTCGTGCAGAGCGCCTACGAACACACCCAGGAGACGACGGTTCTCGATGAGCGCGTCGGGCGCATCGTGGCGCTCGCGTGCGAGCTGCTGCTGTGCGACGAGCGCGCGGCGGCGATGGCCCTGGGGCTGCGGGCATGAACCGCTACGAGGACCAGGTCGCAGCAGCGGCCGGCGCGATCGAGCTGCGCCCGCCGGATGCGTTTCTGTGGTTCGGGCGGCGCGAGCACGCCGGCCGCGCCGGGCTCGCGGACGCCATCGCGCGGCGGCTGCACGACGACTTCTTCGCCACGGGCACGCCACGTCCGCGGCGCGTGGACCCGGTCGATGTGCCCGAGGACGCGGGCGCGTTCGCCGGCGCGCTGTCACAGGCCAACGGCGGGCGCGGCGCATGGCAGGACGCCTGGCGCGTGGCCCGCCGCGACGACGACGGCGTGCACGTGACCGGGCCGCAGGGGCTGACGCTCGTCGCGGCGCCCGACGAGGTGCGCAGCGAGGGTTCCCGGGCGACCGTGCGGCTGCCCAGGGAGCTGCGCGGCATCTCTCCCGGCTTCTACGTCGCGCTCGGCGACAGCGGCACGCCGCCGGACGGCGAACGCGCCGGGCTGTACTGGAACATCGCCGCCGCGGGCGCGGCGACGCTCGTCGCGCGCGTCAGCTTCGCGCTCAACCGCGCCGGGGTGCCGTTCACGCTCGAGCTGCCCGGCGACCCCACCGGCTTCGGCCGCGGTGACGCGGCGCTGCTCGTGATCGCGCGTCACGACGTGCCGGCCGTCGTGAAGCTGCTGCGGCCGCCGATGCGTGCGCTCGGCCCGCACCTCGCCGAGCCGGCGCCGGCGTTCGCCAAGACGCTCGCGCGCGGGCTGGCGCTCGCCGAGCAGCCCGCCGGCACGACGCGGTTCGGCGTGCACCGCTGCGGGTTGCTCGCGCAGGCGATCGTCGCCGCCGGCGGGGCCGGCCCCGACGAGCGCGTCGCAGCGGTGCGCGCGCGCTTCGCCGCCGACGGGATCAGCCTCGACGCCCCGTACCTGCAACCGGGGTGCAGTGATGCGTACGACGGTTCGTAGCCTCCCCCCGCCGTCCGCCGCCGGTGGCAGCGGAGCGGACCTGCTCGCGGCGGCGCACGGGATCGGCGAGCGGCTCGTGCGCGAGGCGGTCTGGTACCGCGGGCAGTGCAACTGGATCGGCGCCGAGGCGGGCGCGACGGCGCACCGCGCGCTGGGTCCGGCGCTCGGCGACGGCACCGCCGGGATCGCGCTCTTTCTCGCCGAGCTGCACGCGGCAGCCGCGGCGCAAACGGTGGGCGAGACGGCCCGCGCCGCGATCGCGCAGGCGCTGGCCCATGCCGACGACGTTCCGGCCGTCGTCGCGCGCGGGCTGTACGCCGGGCGGCCGGGCATCGCCTACGCCGCCGCGCGCTGCGCCGTCCTGCTCGACGACGAGCGGCTCCTGCGCCGGGCGCGACGCGCGATCGGCGCACTCCCCCATGCTGCGCCAGCCGATCTCGCCGGCGGGGCCGCGGGAGCGATCACCGGACTGCTCGCGCTGGCCCGTCCCTTCGACGACCAGCGCCTCGTCGCGCAGGCCACGCGGCTGGGCGACGAGCTCACGGCGGCCGCGCGCCACGGTCGCGCGGGCTGGTCTTGGCCGGCCGCCGACGCGCCGCCCGCAGAGCACGGGCGCTGCGGGCTTGCCCACGGCGCCGCCGGCGCCGCCTGGGCGCTGCTGGAGCTGTTCGCCGCCACCGGCGACGCGCGCCACCGCGACGCCGCCGAGCACGCGCTGGACTACGAGCGCCACTGGTTCGACGAGGTGCGCGGCGACTGGCCCGACCTGCGCGGCATCGAGCGCCGCGAACCGCGCGGCGCGTTCGGGCCGCCGTACGCGACCGGCTGGCGGCACGGCGCGGCCGGCATCGCGCTCAGCCGGATGCGCGCCTGGCGGATACTCGGCGACGAACGGCTGCGCGACGAGGCGATCACGGCGCTCACGACGACGGCCGCGCACACCGACCGCGCGCTGCTCGCGTCGCGGGGGAGCTTCACCCTCGGCGACGGGCTCGCCGGCAACGCCGACGTGCTGCTGCTCGGCGCAGACCTGCGCCCGGACGGGGCCGCGCTCGCCCGCCGCGTCGGCGACGTCGGCATCGGGCGCTATGCCACGAGCCTCGACGGCTGGCCCTGCGGCGGCGGGCGAACCCCGGCGCTGCTGACCGGCGACGCGGGGATCGGGCTGTTTCTCCTGCGCCTGCGCGATGGCGCCGTCCCGTCGGTGCTGTGGCCGGGCGCGCTGCCGGCCTGACGCGGGGTCGCGCGCGCCAGGCGCCAAGATGAGGGGCGCAATGGCTCCCGCTCCGCGCAACCTCGTCAACCTCAAGTCGGTCGCCAAGGGCTACGGCAGCCGCTCGGTCCTGCACGACATCACGCTCGGCGTCAACGCCGCCGAGCGGATCGGGATCGTGGGGCGCAACGGCGACGGCAAGTCGACGCTGCTGCGGCTCATCGCCGGCGTCGAGGCGCCGGACGCCGGCACGATCACCCGCGAGCGCACGCTGCAGCTCGCGCTGCTCGGCCAGGGCGACGACCTCGACGACGCCAGCACGATCCGCGACGAGCTCGTCGGCCGCCGCGCCGACCACGAGTGGGCCGCCGACGCGCGCTTCCGAGCCGTGCTCGAGGGGCTGCTCGGCGGCGTCGCGCTGACCCGCTTCCCGGCGGGCATGGACACGCCGATCGCCGAGCTCTCGGGCGGGGAGCGGCGGCGGATCGCGATCGCCCAGCTGCTGCTCGGCGAGCCCGAGCTGCTGCTGCTCGACGAGCCGACGAACCACCTCGACGTCGAGGCCGTCGACTGGCTGGCGCACCACCTCGCCGGGCGGCGCGGGACGATGCTCGTGATCACCCACGATCGCTGGTTTCTCGACGCCGTCTGCACCGCCACGTGGGAGGTCGCCGACGAGGCCGTTCACCGCTACGAGGGCGGCTACGCGGCGTACGTCCTGGCCCGCGCCGAGCGCGATCGCCAGGCCGCCGCGCGCGACGACCGCCGCCGCCAGCTCCTGCGCAAGGAGCTGGCCTGGCTGCGCCGTGGCCCGCCGGCCCGCACGTCGAAGCCGAAGTTCCGCATCGACGCCGCCAACGAGCTCATCGCCGACGAGCCCGAGGTGCGCGACCGCGCCGAGCTGCTGCGCTTTGCCACGACGCGGCTGGGCGACAAGGTGCTCGACGCGGTCGGCGTGTCGCTGGCCTTCGGCGACGCGCCGCTGCTGCGCGACGTCAGGTGGCGCCTGGGGCCCGGCGATCGCGTGGCGCTCGTCGGCGTCAACGGCTCGGGCAAGACGACGCTGCTGCGGCTGCTGTCCGGTGAGCTCGAGCCCACGGCGGGAACGGTCGACCGCGGGTCCACCGTGCGGCTCGCCCACCTCTCGCAGGACACGGCCGAGATCCCGGGCCACCTGCGGGTGCTCGAGTCGCTCGAGCAGGTGCGCGGCCGCGCGACGCTGAGCGACGGCCAAGAGCTCACCGCGGGGATGCTCTGCGACCGCTTCGGCTTTCGCGGCGCGAAGGCCCGCACGCTCGTGCGCGACCTGTCGGGCGGCGAGCGGCGGCGCCTTCAGCTCATGCGGCTGCTCATGGACGAGCCCAACGTCCTGCTGCTCGACGAGCCGACGAACGACCTCGACATCGACACGCTGACCGCGCTGGAGGACCTGCTCGACCGCTGGCCGGGGACGCTCGTGATCGTCAGCCACGACCGCTACTTCGTCGAGCGCGTCTGTGACGACGTGCACGCGCTGACCGGTGATGGCGGGCTGCGCCACCTGCCCGGCGGGATCGAGCAGTACATCCGCTCGCGACGCGACGCCGTGGCGCCCGCGCATGCCAACGGCGCGCCGGCGGGCCGCCCGGCCGCCTCGCCCGCGACGCCGGGGCGATCCGTGGGCGCGCGCGCCGGCGGCGCCACCCGCGCGGCGCGCAAGGAGATCCAGCGGCTGGAGAAGGCGCTGGACCGCGTGAGCCGCCGCGAGGCCGAGCTGCACGCGGCGATGGCCGCCAGCGCGACCGATCACGCGCGCCTGCGCGAGCTGCAGGGCGAGCTGGCCGCCCAGGCCGCCGAGCGCGAGCGCCTCGAGGCGGCGTGGCTGGAGACGGCGGAGCTGCTCGAGGCCTAGGAGCACCGCGGGACGCCACGCCCTCAGCGATGCCGTTCTTGCCGGCGCACCCGCGGCGACGGCGGAGCCGCTGAAGGCGTGAGCCCTGCGCGGCGATGAGTTTGCCCGGCGGGCGGCGTCTCACCTGCAACGACCACGCCAGCCAGCCAGGAGCCGACCATGCCGCGCAAGCTCATCGAATCGACGTTCACGACCCTCGACGGGGTCATCAGCAACCCGCACCACTGGGGCGGGCCGTACTGGGACGACGACCACCACGCGTACGCCCAGAAGCTGCTGTTCGCAGCCGACGAGCTGCTGCTCGGGCGCGCGACCTACGAGGGCTTCGCGCAGGCCTGGCCGCAGCGCTCCGGCGATCCCTACACGGACAAGATCAACGCGATGCCCAAGCACGTCGCCTCGCGGACCCTGAGCGAGGCGACGTGGAACGCCTCGATCATCGAGGGCGACGTCGTCGAGGCCGTCACCGAGCTCAAGGCGCGCGACGGCGAGAGCCTGCTGAAGTTCGGCACCGGCGCGCTGAGCCGCACCCTGCTCGAGCACGGCCTGCTCGACGAGCTGCACCTCTGGGTCTTCCCGGTCCTCGCCGGCGGCGGCGACCGGCTGCTCGAGGGCATCGACAAGACGCACCTGAAGCTGCTCGACAGCTCGACGTTCGCGTCGGGGATCGTCGTGCACGTGCTCGGGCCCAAGTGACGGATCGTGCCGGGGTAGGGTCCCGCCCGTGGCCGCCGCCGCGGATCCCCAGCCGGTCGACGGCGTGACGCTCTGGCTGACCGGGTTGCCCGCGGCCGGGAAGTCGACCCTCGCGCGCGAGATCCGGCGCCTGGCGGGCCGTCCCTGCGAGCTGCTCGACGGCGACGAGCTGCGCGCGACGCTGAACCGCGACCTCGGCTTCTCGCGGGCCGACCGGGCGACGAGCTGCGCTCGGGCGGGCGACCTCGCGCTGGAGCTGGCCCGCCGGCCGTCCTGGGTCGTCGTCGCGCATCTCTCGCCGTTCGCCGCCGACCGGGGGCTCGTGCGCCGCCGTCACGAGGCCGCCGGCGTCCCGTTCGTCGAGGTCTACGTCGCCACGCCCCTGGCGACGTGCCGGCAGCGCGATCCCAAGGGGCTGTACGACCGCGCCGAGCGTGGCCTGCTGACCGGGCTGACCGGCTACGACGCGCCGTACGAGGCGCCGTCCGGCCCGGAGGTGATCGTGTCCCCGGGCGATCTCGGCGAGCAGGCACGGGTCGTCCTGTCGCACCCGCTGCTCGCCGCGCGCGGCTGACGGGCGACCCGGCGGCGGAGCGCTCCGCGGCCCGGTCCTAGACTCACCGGATGCCCCAGGACGGCATCGATCCGGCCGATCTCGAGACCTGCCTGCGGGTCATCGCGCAGCTCGACGACCTCCCCACCGAGCACCCCGACGCGCTCGCGATCCGGCGCGCCACCGCCGGCCTCTACAAGTCCGTCAAGCTGCGCCGCCGTGCCGAGCGGCGCGCCGCCGTGCTCGCCGCCGACGCCGCCGTGACCGCCGCCACGGCGACCGGCGCGGTGGGGCGCATCGACGACGAGACCGCCGGCCTGGCGCTGCGGCCGCGCACGAACGGCGCCACGGCGGGCACGCTGGTGCAGGCGCGGCAGTGCTATGTCTGCAAGGAGCGCTACACCGAGGTCGACGCCTTCTACCACCAGCTCTGCCGCGACTGCGCGGCGCGCAACCATGCCCGCCGCGACGCGCGCACCGACCTGCGCGGACGCCGCGCCCTGCTCACCGGCGGGCGGGCGAAGATCGGCATGTACATCGCGCTGCGGCTGCTGCGCGACGGCGCCCACACGACGATCACGACCCGCTTCCCGCGCGACGCGGCCCGCCGCTTCGCCGCGACGGACGACAGCGCCGACTGGCTTGACCGCCTGCAGATCGTCGGCATCGACCTGCGCAACCCCGGCCAGGTCGTCGCGCTGGCCGACGACGTCGCCGCCGCCGGGCCGCTGGACATCCTCGTCAACAACGCCGCCCAGACCGTGCGCCGCTCCGCGGCCTCCTACGCGCTGCTCGCCCGGGCCGAGGCCGCGCCGCTGCCCGCCGGCCCGCTGCCGGCGATCCGCAGGTTCGGCCCGGCCGGCGTCACGCGGGGGCTGCCCGCGGCGAGCGACGCCGGCGAGCGCCCGCACTGGACGCCCACCCCCCACGCGCTGAGCGCGCTCGCGCTCAGCGCCGGCTCGGCGTCACCCGAGCGAATCGCCGCGGGCATGGCGATCGACGCCGGCGGCCTCGTGCCCGACCTCGACCCGGTCAACTCGTGGGTCCAGCCCGTCGAGGCGGTCGACCCGGTCGAGCTGCTCGAGGTCCAGCTCTGCAACCAGACCGCGCCGTTCATCCTCGTCGGCCGCCTGCGCGCGGCGCTGGCGGCCGCCGCCGCGCGGCGCACGTACGTCGTCAACGTGTCGGCGATCGAGGGCCAGTTTCACCGCGGCTACAAGGGCCCCGGCCATCCGCACACGAACATGGCCAAGGCCGCGCTGAACATGCTGACCCGCACGAGCGCCCACGAGCTGCTGCGTGACGGCATCCTCATGACGAGCGTCGACACGGGCTGGATCACCGACGAGCGCCCCCACCCGACGCGGATGCGCCTGGCCGGGGAGGGCTTCCACGCGCCGCTGGATCTCGTCGACGGCGCCGCGCGCGTCTACGACCCGATCGTCCGCGGCGAGGCCGGCGAGGACCTGTACGGCGTCTTCCTGAAGGACTACGAACCGGCGCCGTGGTGAGCACCGCGCGAACCGCTCCCGCGCAGGCCGCAGATCGCTAGCGTTCGCTCCCCGTGCCCCAGCTCGCATCACGGCGCCCGCGCGCCCCGGAGGTCGCGCTGCGCGTGAGCGGCGCGCTGCGCCGGCGCATGCGCCGCCCGCAGCCCCCGCTGATCCTCCCCGCCGTCACCGGCGCGATCCATCCCGACGACGACATGTACCACCCCGAGGACGTCGACGGCGCGCACTACGCTCGCGTCGGCGCCTCGGCGATCGGCGCGATCGAGCGCGCGCTGGCCGCGGCCGGCCGGAGCTTCGCGGACGTCGGGTCGTGCCTCGACATGCCCTGCGGCTACGGCCGCGTGCTGCGCCTGCTCGCCCAGCAGATCGCGCCCGAGCGCATCACCGCCTGCGACATCAACCGCCAGGCAATCCGCTTCTGCGCCCAGGAGTTCGGCGTCACGCCGCTGCGCTCGACGCCGAGCCTGGACCGCATGCGGCTGGGACGCCACGACCTCATCTGGTGCGGGTCGCTGGTCACCCACCTCGACGAGCAGCGCGCCGGCGAGCTGCTGCGCAGCTTCACGGGCGCGCTCGAGCCCGGCGGCATCGCGATCGTCACGATCCACGCCGAGCCACCGGCGATGGGCGAGTTCGCCCCGCGCCGTGACGAGATCGCCCGGGCGCTGGGCGAGCACGGCCACCTTCACATCCCCTACGAGGGGGCGCTGTTCGCGTACGGCCACGCGTGGCACACGCCCGATCACATCCGCCGCGCGTTCGCCGCGGCATCCGGCGACAGCGTCCGGCTCGTCAGCCACGATCCGCGCGGGTGGGACGAGCATCAAGACGTGCTGGCCTTCCGCCGCGAGCCATGACCGCCGGCGACCCGCGGCACCTCTGGGCCCTCGTGCTCGCGAGCCTCGCGCTCGTCCTCGCCGCCCCCGGCGCCCTCGCGGCCGCGCCGTCCGCCACCGGCGAGACGACGTCCGCCGCACCCGACGCCGTCGACGCCCAGGGCCCGCTCGACCTCACCGAGGTGAGCGTCGGGCAGCGCGACGTGCGCATGACGCTGCGCGTCGTGAGCACCGGCGCGTGGGACTCGCGCGAGCTGACGTCGACGGCGGGTCGCGAGCTGTGCGTCACGCTCGTCCACGGCGAGGGCGGCGCCAGCCGCTCGCGCATCTGCGTCACGCGCCGCGACCGCCGCACCGCGCTCGACCTGACCCGTCTGGCGCCCGACGGCACGGCGCTCGCACCCCGCGTCCTCGCCGCCGACGTCTCGCGCCCGAAGCCGACCGTGCTCGAGGTGACGTTCCTGCCGGCCGCCGCCGGCCTGGCCGTCGGCCCCTTCCAGTGGTACGCCGACAGCGCCTGGACGGACCCGGCGGTCTGCCCGGCGACGTGCCGTGACCGCGCCCCCGACAGCGGGGCGGTGGACGCCGGCGTCGTGCTGCTGGCCGTCGCGCCGTGCTTCGGCGCCGCGGCGCGCGACTCGGCGAACCCGTGCAGCAACCCTTCACTGCGCAACAGCGTCGATCCACCGCCCGCGCGGGCCAAGGTCATCACCGACCCGCTCTGCGACAACGTCCTGCACGCCGGCTTCATCACCGCCTGCAGCTTCGGCGCGATGCCCGAGGACGCCGAGCGGACGTTCGCGCTGATCGGCGACAGCCACGCGGCGAACCTCAAGAGCTCCCTGGGCGTGCTCATCAACGCCAAGCGCTGGCGCGGCATCTCGATCCTGCGCTCGGGTTGCCCGCTCACCCGGGCCAGGCCGATCCTGGCCGCGCCGCGGGCGTCGCGCCAGTGCCGCACGTGGAACGGCGAGGTGTTCGCCTGGCTGCGCAAGCATCCCGAGGTCGACACCGTGTTTCTCTCCGCGCACGCTGGCGCCCGCGTCCGGCGGTCGGGCAACCGCAGCCCCAAGGCCAGCACGCAGGCCGGCTACCGCAAGGCGATCGGCGAGCTGCTGGGCATGCGCCGCCGCGTCGTCGTCGTGCGCGACGCGCCGCCCTCGACGAACGACCAGCTGCGCTGCGTGTCGCGGGCGATCGCCGCCCGCCGCCGGGCGCAGACCGCGTGCACGCGACCGCGTTCGGCCTCGGTGCGCTCGGACCCGCTCGTCGCGGCGGCGCGGGCGGTGCGCTCCTCGAACGTGAAGGTCATCGACCTGACGCGCCTGTTCTGCGACTCGCGGCGCTGCTTCGCGGTCATCGGAGGTGCGCTCGTGCGCCACGACGAGTCGCACCTCACGCAGGCGTTCGCCGTCACGCTGGGCCCGTTCATCCTGCGCGCGCTGGACGGTTAGGTGGTTCTCGGCCGCCGCGCTCACGGCGCGCGCGGTGGCTGGCGATGGGGGCGAGAAGCCACCACGTCGCGCCCGGAGGAGCTGCATGCCAGCCGATCACCCGTCCCGCCCCACGCCGCCCGCGCCCGCGCGCGCGCATCGCCGTCTCGCCGTCGCGCTCGCGGCCGGCTGCGCGCTGCTGGCGGCCGGGGTCGCGGCGACGCCCGTGCCGGCCGCCCCGCGCTGCGACCCGCCGGGCCCGCCGTTGTCGGCGACCGTCGCGCGCGATGCCCATCCCGACGGCACCGCGGAGGTGACGGAGTACCTGCCGCGCGGTGAGTACCGCGTCACGCGCTGCAGCCGCGACGGGCGCCCGCAGATCAGCGAGACCGTCTCGCCGATCCTCGACCCCGACGGCGCCATCGCGCTCGTGACGACCAAGCGCGAGGAGCCGGGCGCCGTCATGGAGGCGCTCTACGGCGACCCGACCGAGCGCACCTGGGCCGACGACTTCCGCGCGTCGCGCGCCGCCCGCCGCGCCACGACCCCGCCGCCGACCGTGCCCTCCCCGGTTCCCGCGACCGCCGTCGCGCCGAGCGTGCCCGAGCCGGCCGCCGAGGCGCCCGGCCGCAGCCGGGACAAGAGCGACGCCGAGGGGCTGACCGCCCGCGCCGCCGTGGCCGGCGATGCCTGCACGAACGGCCAGTACGCGCACTGGCTGGGGGCGTGGACCTCGCGCAACTACGGCTACACGGTCAACCGCGGACGCTTCAACTGGAACAACAACACGGTCACCTCGCTCATCGTGGCGCACACGAACTGGGACCGGACCTCCAACTCCTGTGGCCTGGCGGACGTGACGATCCTCAACTCGTGGTACCTGGGCTCCACCGCCTCGACGATCCACACCTACGCCGACGGCCAGTCGGTCATCGACCGCGGCCCGATGGCGAGCGTGGGCTGCGCAGGCGCGCTGGCCTGCACCTTCGTGTTCACCAACGGCGCGGGCACGATCACCGAGACCGACCAGCGCTACAGCGACGCGGTGACGTTCTCGAACGTGGGCGCCGCGGGCGCCTACGACTACCAGTCGGTCGGCACCCACGAGGCCGGCCACAGCATCGGCCTGCACCACGCCAACTCCAGCGACGCGCTGACGATGTTCTACTCGGTGCGCGCGGGCACGACGCACGCCCGCTCGCTGGCCAAGGGCGACGTCATGGGGCTGCGCACGCGCTATCCGTGAGCGTCCTGTGAGAGGCGGGTGTCGGCCCCCGGCGGGCGGGGGTAGCGTTCCGGCATGGCCACCCGTCCGCGGCGCACCGTCCACCGCCTCGTCCCCGTCGCCGTCACCGCGGCACTCAGCCTGACGATCGCCGCCAGCGCGGCCGCCGTCACCAAGCGCGGCAACTCGGCGGCGAACACGATCGTCGGCACGGCGCAGGCCGACCGGCTCTACGGCGTGGCCGGCCGCGACTCCCTGCGCGGCCTCGGCGGCGCCGACCGGCTCGACGGGGGCAGCGGCAACGACCGGCTCAGCGGCGGCAGCGGCGCCGACCGCCTGCTCGGCAACATCGGCAGCGACCGGATCTTCGGCGGTGCGGGCGACGACCGCGGCGACGGCGCCGCCGGCAACGACCGCATCTCCGGCGAATCGGGCGACGACAACCTGACGGGCGGACCGGGCCAGGATCGCCTCAGCGGCGGCGGCGGCGCGGACCGGCTCGCGGGCGGCTCGCAGAACGACACGCTGAGCGGCGGCGACGCCCGCGACATCATCCGCGGCGACGCCGCCGACGACCGCATCACCGGCGGTGACGGCGACGACGTGCTCGAGGGCGGCGCGAACGAGGACCGCATCGAGGGCGGCGACGGCGACGACCGCATCGACGCCGGACGCGGCTCCGATCAGGTGCTCGCCGGCTCGGGCCACGACTTCGTCTTCGAGCGCGCCTCCGACGACATCGAGAACATCGACGGCGGCGGCGGCGACGACTACATCTGGACCTCGGGCGGCACGGACCGCCGGATCTTCGGCGGCGACGGCAACGACGTCATCCGCGGCGGCCCGCAGAACCCGGTGCGCGAGGGCGCCGATCAGCTCGGCGACGGCGTCTCCGACGGGGGCGCGGGCAACGACATCGTGCTCGGCGGCGGCGCGGCGGACATCGTCAAGGGCGGCGACGGCAACGACATCCTCTACGGCGGCGCGATGGTCGACCGCCTCGACTGCGGCGCCGGCACCGACCTCGCGGTGGTCGAGAGCGCGCTCGAGGCCAACATCGCGCGGTCGCTGGGCTGCGAGCGCGTGGTGACCGGCGACCCGTCGGTGAGCGACCCGAGCTTCGACGGGCTGTTCGGCACGGCCCACCCGGGCAAGGCCACGGGCGGGGAGGGATGACGGCCTACGCGCGCCAGACGATGTCGTCGAGCGCGCGCATGCTGAGCGTCACGCCGTCGCGCGCCGCCGTCTGGCTGCGCCGGCGCCAGTAGTCGACCACCGACGGTGGCGGGGCCACTTCGTAGGTCAGCTCGATGACGACCGGCCGGCCCTCGAGGCTCGGGTAGGTGGCGACCATCTGCCCGTCGCGCGCGTAGCGCAGGTACGTGCCGAGCTTGCGCTTGAGGCGGTTGCGCTCCGAGCCGTCGGTCGGCCACGCACCGGTCTGGACGATCGACAGCAGCGCGTTGCCGTCGGCGTCCTCGGCGATGACGTCGATCTTGTCGGGGTCCTCGATGCCCGGCATCGTGCGAGCGTACGGCATGGCCGCGCGCGGTACGGTGCGGGCATGAAGCACAAGCTGCTCGCCGGGATCGTCGTCGCGGCCGCCGTGGGCGCGGCGGCCGGCATCCACCGGATCATCAAGCCCGTTCCCAGCTGACGCCGGGCAACGTCCCCGTACGCCAAACCGGCGTGAGGAGCACCTCATGCGACCCGTCAGCGATCAGTTCGGCGCGACGTTCTCGCAGTTGACCACGGAGTCGAGTCCCACATCCACGGTCGCGACATCGCTGCCCGGCCCGCAGTCGATGGTGTCGGCCACGCCGTTGGCCGCGGAGATGATGTCGAAATCGTCGCCGCCGTTGAGCGTGTCGTGGTCGTCGTCGTCGTCGTGGATGAGGTCGGTTGTGTCGCCGCCGTTGACGGTGTCGTTGCCGTCGCCCGGGAAGATCGCCGTGACAGCGTTGTCCGCCCCGCCGGTGATGGTGTCGTTGCCCCGCTTGGCGAACACCACGGCCGGGCTCCCGCTCGGCACGGCGACCACGTCGGCGCCGTTCGTGGCGAACGTCACGTTCGCAAGCCCGAAGACGACAACCGATGAGCGGATCGTGCCGCCGATGAACGCGGCTGCGAGAACTGCCTCCGCTGTGCCGCTGGTGCGCACGACGCTCTCGCAGCCGAGAACGTGATCCTCACGATCCGCAAAGGCCATGTCGAAGGAGCCGGGGCCGCAGTTGACCGCATCCGAAACCCCATTCGCGGCGTAGACCACATCGTCTCCGGTGCCGCCGCTGAGCCCGTCCTGTGACGCGTCGTCGTCGAACAGGAAGTCGGCGTCAGCGTCGCCGTTGACGGCATCGGTCCCGGCGCCGCCGTACAGGAAGTCGAAGAAGCCCGCCGAGCCACCCCCGTTCAAGGCGTCGCTCTGCAGCTTGCCGAACAGCAGATCGGTGCCACCGAAGCCGTTGATCGCATCCTTCGAGTTCGTACCGAGCAGGAGATCGTCGCTCGGCGTGCCGTTGACCGGCGCCGCGCCGGCGGTCGCGGTCATTCCCAGACACATGACGGCTGCCGCGACCGCCATACGCTTCCCGAGGCTCATGCTGCCGAGAGCGTACGCGGACGCGGCCCCTTGATGCAAGACCGCGTCGCGCAGCTCCACGCTCCCCGCCAGCGTGTCCAGCCACGCGCCCGCGAGATTGGACGGCTGTCCAGCGAAGCGCGCCCGTCGCCCGAGCAGACTGACGGCATGGAGCCGTCGATGCCCGCGATCGCCGCCGTCGCCGCGCCCTTCGGGCGCGACCTCGCCGCGGGCCTGCGCACGATCGAGCGCTCGATCGCCGCGGCCGCCGCGCAGGGTGCCAAGCTCGTCGTCTTCCCCGAGAGCGCCCTGGGCGGCTACCTGCGCGAGCCGATGCCGGGCGAGGCCGGGCCGGAGCTGCCGGTCGCCCTCGATCCCGACGGGCCGGAGATCGCCGCGCTCGTCGCGATGGCCGGCGACACCGTCGTCTGCGCCGGCTACACCGAGGCCGGCTCCGAGGGCCGGCGCTACGCCGCGGCCGTCTGCGTCGACGGCAGCGGCGTGCTGGGACGCCACCGCAAGGTCCACCTCCCGCCGGGCGAGCGCTTCGCCTACACCGCCGGCGACCGCTTCGCGGCATTCGACACGCCGTTCGGCCGGATCGGCATGCTCGTCTGCTACGACAAGCTCTTCCCCGAGGCGTCGCGCGCGCTGGCGCTCGACGGCGCGGACATCATCGCCTCGATGGCGGCGTGGCCGGTCTGCCGTCAGCGGCCCGCCCGGCGCATCGCGCAGGACCGCCAGACGCGGCACTTCAACCTCACCGACGCGGCGCGCGCGGTCGAGAACCAGGTCGTCTGGGTGTCGTCGAACCAGACCGGCACGCTCGGCCCGCTGCGCTTCCTCGGCAACGCCAAGATCGTCGACCCCGACGGCGTCGTGCTGGCGCGCACCGGCGGCTGCGCCGGGATGGCGCTCGCCCACATCGACGCCGCCGCCGCGGTGCGCGAGTCGCGGATGGGGATCGACCACCTCGGCGACCGCCGGCCGGAGGCCTACGGCGTCGCCGAGGCCGCGGCCTACGCGCCCGCCGCCGCCGCCCTGCGGTGAGCCCGCGCCGATGCGGGTAGGGACCTGAGCATGTGCGGGATCGTCGCCGAGTACGGCACCACCGAATCCGAGGGCCTGGAGAAGATGCTCGCCCGGCTGGTCCACCGCGGCCCGGACGACTGCGGACGGGTCGGCGTCGGGCGCGCCTGGCTGGGCCACCGGCGGCTGTCGATCGTCGACGTCGCGGGCGGGCGCCAGCCGCTCGTCAACGACGGCGAGGACGTCTGGCTCGTCGGCAACGGCGAGGTCTACAACCACGCCGAGGTGGGCGCGCGGCTGGAGCAGGCCGGGCATACGTTCGTCACCGACTCCGACAACGAGGTCGCGCTGCACCTGCTCGAGGAGCAGGGCCCGCTCGGTCTGGCCGAGCTCAACGGCATGTTCGCGTTCGTGATGGCCGCCGCCGACGGGCGCTTCGTCGCTGCCCGCGACCCGGTCGGCATCAAGCCGCTGTACTGGGCGCAGCGGGGCGAGCGCACCCGCTTCGCCTCGGAGATGGCCGCCTTCGACGAGGAGTGGCAGCGTGTCGTCGAGCCGTTTCCGCCGGGCTGCGCGTGGACGCCGCAGGCCGGGCTGATCCGCTTCGCGCGCGCGGTGCCCGACGGTCTGGAATGGATGGCGGGCCCGACGACGCCCAGCGCCGCCGCGCCGGCCGAGGTCCTGCGTGGCACGCGCGACGTGCTGATCGGCGCGGTCGAGCGTCAGCTCATGGGCGACGTCCCGGTCGGCGTGTTTCTCTCCGGCGGCCTGGACTCGAGCCTCGTGGCGGCGATCGCCGCCCGCGTCCTCGCCGGGTGCGGCGAGCGCCTGCAGACCTTCGCGGTCGGCACCGAGACCTCGCCGGATCTGCTCGCCGCGCGCCAGGTCGCCGAGCACATCGGCTCCGAGCATCGCGAGACGACGTACACCGCGGCGGACGCGCTGGAGGCGATGCCGGTCGCCGTGCGCGCGATCGAGTCCTTCGACCCCGCGCTCGTGCGCAGCGCGGTGCCCAACTACCTGCTGTCGCAGTTCACCGCCCGGCACGTCAAGGTCGTGCTCACCGGCGAGGGCGCCGACGAGCTGTTCGCCGGCTACGAGTACCTGCGCGACTTCACCGATCCGGCGAACCTGCACCGCGAGCTCGTGCGCACGGTGGAGAGCCTGCACAACCTCAACCTCCAGCGCTGCGACCGCGTGACGATGGCCCATGGCCTGGAGGCGCGCGTGCCGTTTCTGGACCGCGAGGTCATCGAGTGGGCGCTGCGGCTGCCGCCGGGCTTCAAGCTCGCCGGGCCGGGCCAGCCCGAGAAGCGGCTGCTGCGCGAGGCGTTCAAGGGCTGGCTGCCCGACGAGCTGCTGTGGCGCGACAAGGCGGAGTTCGGCGACGGCAGCGGCGCCAAGGACGTCCTCACCGCGGTCATCGAGGCCGAGATCTCCGAGGCCGAGTTCGAGCTCGAGCGCGACCTCGTCGAGCCGCCGCTGCGCACCCGCGAGGAGCTCGCCTACTACCGCATCTTCCGCGGGCACCTCGCCGGGGTGCGGCCCGAGCTCACGCTCAGCCGCTTCGCGACGGCCTGAGCGCCCGCCCACGCTGGATCGGCTAACCGCGAGCGGCGTGGCGGGCACCACCCGCCGTGCCATCGGGGCCAGTCCGAGCGGCCTCGGTTTGGACGCCTTGACCTGTCGAGCCGCCGGCGAGGCGGATACAACCGTCGAGGTTCAAGATGATCACCTTGCACGACTCCCCCACGACCACCCCTCGGCCGGCGCGCGCCCCGCACGCGATCATCGGCCTGAGCACGTCGGAGATGCGCGAGCCGACGCGCGTCTATCACGACCCCCACGGCGAGCCGCCTCAGCGGGAGCTGGCCCTCGGCCTGGCCTACCCGCAGGCGATCCGCCGCGCCGGCGCGGTGCCGATCGTCATCCCCCCGCTGGACGTCGACAGCATCGAGCCGCTGCTCGACGGGCTCTGCGGCCTGTGCCTGTCCGGCGGGCCGGACCTGCATCCGTCGGTCTACGGCGCCGAACCGCACCCGCTGCTGGGTCCGACGGAGCCGCACCTCGACAGCTTCGAGATCGCGCTCGTCCGCGCCGCGGAGGCCCGCGAGCTGCCCGTCCTGGCCATCTGCCGCGGGCTGCAGGTGCTCAACGTCTCGCGCGGCGGCACGCTGGTGCAGGACCTGCCCAGCGAGCGGCCGTCGGACGTCGAGCACCGCCAGGCAGAGGTCGGCTGGATGCCGACGCACGACGTCCGCCTGCAGCCCGGCAGCCTCGTCGCGGACTGCCTGGGCGAGACCGAGGCGCGCGTGAACTCCTTTCACCACCAGGCCGTCGACCGCCTCGGCGACGGGCTGCGGATCGTCGGCTGGGCGCCGGACGGCACGGTCGAGGCCGTCGAGGCCACCGACCGGCGCTTCACCGTCGCCGTCCAGTGGCACGCCGAGAGCATGGTCCGCTCGCCAGAGCAGGAGCGCCTGCTGAGCAGCTTCGCGCGGGCGGCGAGCCGGGCGGCGCGGGCCGGGGTCGTACGTGCCGCCTGAGGTCGCCGCGGCCACGCGGCCGTGGTCGAAGTGGGCGCACCCGCGCGGCGCGGACTACACGATCGGGATCGAGGAGGAGGTCATGCTCCTCGACCCGCGCACGTGGTCGCTGGCGCCGGCGATCGACGAGGTCCTCGCGGCCTGGCCGCAGGCAACACGCGACGGCGCGAGTTCCGAGACGCACTCCTCGGCGGTCGAGCTGCGCACCGGCGTCCACACCACGGTGGCGGGCGCGATCGCCGAGCTCGGCGCGCTGCGCGCCCAGCTCACCGGGGTGCTCGACGGGCTGGGCCTGGCCGCCGCCGTGTCGGGCACGCATCCGTCCGCCGTCTGGCACGAGATGGCCGTGTCCTCGCGCCAGCGCCATCAGGAGGTGCACGGCTCGATGCGCGAGCTGGCACGCCGCGAGCCGACGTTCGCGCTGCACGTCCACGTCGGCCTGCCGACCGGCGAGGCCGGCATCGCCGCCTTCAATCGCCTGCGCGCGCACGTGCCGGTCCTGCTGGCGTTGTCGGCCAACTCGCCGTTCTGGCAGGGCCGCGACACGGGCCTGGCCTCGGCTCGCACGCCGCTCTTCCAGGCCTTCCCGCGTGTCGGCATCCCGCGGGCATTCGGCTCCTACGGTGAGTACGTCCGAGCGATCGACCTGCTGCTGGACTGCGGGGCGTTCCCCGACTCGACGTACCTGTGGTGGGACGTGCGCCCGCAGCCCAGGCTCGGCACCGTCGAGCTGCGGATCATGGACGCGCAGTCCACGCTCGATGCCACCGCCGCGCTCGTCGCGCTCGTGCAGTCGCTCGTGCGCCTCGAGCTGGTCGAGGGCCACGCCGACGCCGCGCTCGTGCACGCGCCGGAGGTGCTCGACGAGAACCGCTTCCTCGCCGCGCGCGACGGCGTCGAGGCCAGGCTCGTCGATCCCGTCCGGGGCCACGCGGTCCCCGTCTCGGACATCGCCGGCGAGCTCGTCCTGGCCTGCGCGCCGCACGCCCACGAGCTCGGCTGCGCGGCCGAGCTGCAGCAGGTCGGCGCTCTGTTCACCGAGCCCGGCGCCGATCACCAGCGACGGCTGGCCGGGCGCGGCCTGGACCGTCTCGTCGAGCGGCTCGCGGCCGACTTCGTCCGTGAGCGCGGGGGCGCTACGGCGCCTGTGCCGACTTGAGCTGCTCGACGTCGGCCGTGACGTCGTCGATGCGATCCGACAGCTCCTGCACGGCCTGGGTCGCGTCGCCCGGGGCGGGCCGGTCGGCGAGCTCCTTGACCGTCTTCTCGAGCGCCTCGACGCGATCGCCGAGCTCGGCGGCGTCGCCGGCGCCGCGGGCATCGGCGCGCGCATCCTGCACCTGGCGGCTGAGGCGGTCGATGCGGTCGTCGAGTTGGGAGACGCGCGAATCGCTCGCCGCGTTGCCCGAGCCCGCGCCGGCGTCGTCGTCCTTCATCAGCGCGTAGATGGCGACGCCGAGCGCCGCGACGGCGATCACGCCGACGATCATGAGCCCGGTCCGCAGCGAGTTGATCGTGTCCTCGAGTCGCAGCAGGATCGCGTTGGGGTCGGCCGCGGGGGCCACGTACCGCTCCTCGACGACGGGTGGGCGCGGAGGCGGCTGCGGCTGCAGCCGCTCGGTCGGGCGATCGGGGGGAAGGCTCATCCGAAGCAGTCTGCCCACCGCTCCGCCTCGCAAACCGCACCGCGTCGCGGCGCCCGCTCGCGCATACTCGCGGCCCGATGGCTGACGTCTACACAGACCACGACACGCCGCAGGAGCGCATCCTGGTCCTCGGCGAGGGGCGCCTGATCGACGTCGTGCGGCGCGTGCTCGACGACGCCGCGGCGGACGTCGTCTACCTGCGCGCCCCCAACGACCGCGACATCCGGCGCGCGCTGACGCCCGACATCGACGCCGTCGTCGTGATCTCGCGCGACGACCGCGTCGCCCTGCGCCTCGCGCTCGTGGTCGAGGGGGTCCGGCCGGGCGTGCGGCTCATCGTGACGATCTACAACCGCGACCTCGCCGCCCAGGTGCGCCGTGCCGTGCGCAACGTGCGCGTCACCTCGATGGCCGAGATCGTCGCCCCCGCGCTGGCCGGCCCGTGCCTGGACGAGGACCTCGTCGCGATCAGCCGCTCGCCGCAGCCCGGGGGCCGGCCGCGCGGCGTGCGCGACGGCGACGACGAGCCGGTCCTCACGCCGCTCGAGCCGCGCGGCGGGCGGCTCGGCGATCGCCTGCTGGCCAACGTCTCGTCGCTGCTGCATCCGTACGAGCTCAGCGCCAAGACGCTGCTGGCCGGGCTGCTGGGGTTCGTCGTGATCCTGCTGACCGACGCGATCGTCGTCGGGCTGGCGCTGCACGAGCCGGTCCTGAAGGCCGTGCACCTGGCGACGCGCACGATCGTGACCGTCGGGCCCAACGAGGAGATCGACCACGGGCCCGAGTGGCTGCTGGCGTTCACGACGGTGACGATGCTCGCGGCGCTGGCGTTCACCGCGATCTTCACCGCCGGGCTGATCAACCGGCTGATGGGGCCGCGCCTCGTGGCCATCCTGGGCCGCCGCACCATGCCGCGGCGCGACCACGTCGTCGTCGTCGGGCTCGGCCAGGTCGGGCTGCGGCTGTGCCTCATGCTGCGCGAGCTCGAGGTGCCGGTCGTCGCCGTCGAGCGCGAGCTGCACGCCGACAACGTCGTGCGCGCCAAGCGCTACGGGATCCCGGTCGTCATCGGCGGCGGCGGCAGCCGCGGCGTGCTGAGCCGCCTGTCCCTGCAGCGCGCCCGCGCGCTGGCCGCCGTGACCTCCGACGAGATCGAGAACATCTCGACGGCCGTGGCGGGCCTGTCGGTGCGCGAGGACCTGCCGACGATCCTGCGCGCGGGCAGCGGCGACGTGATGGACGAGACGCGCGCGCTGTTCTCGATCGGCGTCGTGCGCGACGTCTACCTCATCGGCGGCACGCTGCTGGCCGCGGCGGCGCTGGGCTCGGAGGCCACGGAGGCGTTCCCCTACCGCGGCGAGATCTACATCGTGCGCGCCGACGGCGCGGCCGAGTCCTTCGCCGCCCACGTGCGGGCGGCGCGCGTCAGCTGACCGCGACGACGCTGTGCACGGTCGGCAGGCACGCCGCGACCGTCGACCAGCTCGCGCCGGCGTCGCCGGAGCCGAAGAGGTGCCCCGAGGTCGTGCCGAAGTACAGCTCCAGGCTCGGCCCCTCCCCCGTCGTTCCCAGCGCATGACGCAGGACGGTCAGGTAGGCGTCGTGCTGGGGCAGCCCGTCGCCGCGCGGCGTCCAGCTCGCGCCCGCGTCGCGCGTCTCGAACACCCGCGCGCGCCCCTCGGCCGTGACCCGATCGGTCTCGGCGGTCAGCGGGATCACGTACGCGCTGTCGGGGTCGGCGGGGTCGACCGCCACCGGGAAGGCGAAGTCGCCGGGCAGCCCCGCGGCGATGTCGGTCCAGCTCTCGCCCGCGTCGTCGGAGCGGTACACGCCGCCATGAAACTGCATGAACAACCGCTCGGGACGTTGCCGCGCGCGCTTCATCGCGTGGATGCAGAGGTCGTTGGTCTCCGCCTGCGCCTCATCGGGGACGTAGCCCGCGACGATCCCCGTGTTGCCGCGCCGCCACGTCGCGCCGCCGTCGTCGGTGAGCCAGACGCCGGCCGCCGAGATGCCCAGCGCCAGCCGCTGGGGATCGCCCGGCCACGGCACGATCGAGTGGATGCACAGCCCGCCGCCGCCGGGCGTCCAGTCCGGGCGGCTGGGCTCGTTCCACAGCCCCTCGTTGATCGTCCACGACTCGCCGGCGTCGCGGCTCTCGAAGAGGACGCCGGGATCGGCGCCCGCGTAGAGCGTGCCGTCCTCGCCGGCCACGATCGTCCACACGCGAGCGAGCGCGGCGTCCTCGCCCTTCGGCAGCACGACGCCCCTGGCCTGCGTCCACTCGCCGCCGGCGTCGTCGGCGAAGAAGATCTTCGGTCCGTAGAACGGCGACGTCACCGACGCGAGCAGGCGGCCGCTGTGCCCGTCGCGCATGACGTAGTCGACCGGGTCGCCGGCGAACGCCCGGACCGGCGCCGGGAACTCGCGACCGGGCTCGCCCTCGTAGGCGAACAGGCCCTTCTTGGTTCCGATGAGCAGTTCGGTCATCGCGCGCGCAACCTCCTCAGATCAGCTCCGATCATCCCCGCGGGGGAGAAAATCTAGCGGGCGCCGGCGGGGGCCTTCGATACGATCGCCCGCCCGCTGGCGACCGGACAAGGAGCGCACAGGCATGACCATGGATGCCGGAACGCACTGGCTGTGGCCAACCCCGATCGGCATCCACCGCTACGCCGAGGCCGCCACGCTGAACCCGCTGCTCGTCGAGGCGTTCGCGCAGGGCCGGGCGGCGCAGGAGCGCAAGCGCGGCGTCGAGCCCGGCCCGTTCTTCGCCAGCGACGACGACCTGCTGCACCGCGTGAAGATCCCCGAATGGCAGGAGTTCGTGCGCTGGATCGTCGCCAGCCTCGGCGACACGGTCAAACAGGCCAACGCGGTGGCCTGGGGCGGCCAGGAGATGGAGCTCAAGGTCGGCATCGAGGGCATGTGGTTTCAGTGCAGCCGCGGCGGCGCCTTCCACGACGTGCACACCCACGGCAACTGCTCGTGGTCGTCGGCCTACATCGTCCAGATCGACGACACCGAGCAGCGCGTGCAGCACCCCGTCTACGGCGCGGCGAACGGCGTGACGCGGCTCTACGGCCCGCCGGCCACCGCGCTGGGCGGCGCCTTCGTCGACGCCGGCAACGCCTACCTGCTGCCGCCGCACCAGGACATCGAGCCGCTGCCCGGGCAGCTCGTGCTGTTTCCGTCCTGGCTGGCGCACCAGGCGCTGCCCTACGACGGCGACAAGGAGCGGATCATCATCTCGTTCAACGCCAGCATCCACGCGGCGCAGGGCGACCAGCTGCACGACTACAGCGCCACCTGACCCCGCGATGGGCCGCCACTCAGTCGAGCGACGCGGCCGGAACCCGGGCGCGCACGATCGTCCCGCCGCCGGCCGGGCTGTCGATGTGCAGCTCGCCGGCGAGCACGGCCAGCCGATCGCATAGGCCCTGCAGGCCCGTCCCGGCAGGATCGGCCCCGCCCACGCCGTCATCGCCGACCTCGACGTGTACGTCGCCGTCCACGCGCCGCAACGACACCCACGCCCGAGAGGCCTCGGCGTACTTGGCGACATTCGTGAGGCACTCCGCCACGACGAAGTAGATGGCCGACTCGATGCCCTCGGGGAGCCGTTCGCCGAGCTGATCGCGGACGTCGATCACGAGCGGGGCACGGGCGGCGATCGCCCGGACCGCTTCGCCGAGGCCGTGATGGGTGAGCACGGCCGGATGGAGTCCGTGCGCCAGCTCGCGCAGCTCGTCGAGGCCCGCGCGCAGCTCGTGATCGATGGCGTCGAGCGCATCGCACAGCGACGGCGCATGCTCCGACGCGCGGGCGCGCAGCAGCTGCAACAGCAGCGCGACGGACACGAACCGCTGCTGCGCGCCGTCGTGCAGATCGCGCTCGACGCGCCGCCGCGCCATGTCGGCGGCTGCCACGATGCGCTCGCGAGAGGTGCGAACCTCGGCAAGCTGGGCCTCGGCGATCGCACGCTGCCGGTGCGCCTCCTCGGCTGCCCGCCGCTCGGTGATGTCGAAGATGATGCCGTCCAGCCACCGCCGACCGTCGGCGGCATGCTGCGCCTGGCCGCGTTCGAGCACCCACCGCTCTTCGCCGTCGGGGCGGACGATGCGGTACTCGAGTGAGAACGGACGGTCGGCAGCAACGGCTGCCAGCACCTCGTCCTCCACGCGCGCGCGGTCTGCGGGATGGATGATGCTGGCGAACGAGCGCTCGGCACTGCCGACCAACGCCGCCGGCTCATGGCCGCAGATCGCGGTGACCTGGTCGCTGATCCACTCCATCGTCCAGTCGCTGTCACAGCGACAGCGGTAGACCGCGCCCGGGACGTTGTCGATGAGCGAGCGCAGTAGCGCCTCACGGGCGCGCAGGCGGGCCCGATCCAGACCGCTGCGCACGCGGGCAACCAGGATCGCGGGCTCGATCGGCCCGCGGACGACGTCGTCCGCGCCCGCGTCGCTGGCGCGCGCCGCGCAGCCGTCCTCGCCGGACGGGATGCAGACGATCAGGTGCAGTTGCTCGACGCGCGGGCGTCGCCGCAGCTCCGGCCCGAGCCGCAATCCCTCCGCCCAGTCGCACAGAGCGACGTCCACGCCGCCCGCGATCTCGAGCGCCTCCACGGGGCTTGCGGCGCAGACGGTCGCGATCGCCGCCGCTCGCAGATGCGGGTCCGCGTTCCCGAGAAACGCATCTGACCCGACAAGGAGTACGCGTTCCTCGGCATCCGAAGCGGATGGATCTCTCAACACAACCGCCATGCCTGCACATCGTACGTCGGCTTGGCGGTGCGGATAGCCGCACCCCACGCCGCTTGTTCTCCGTAGACGCCGGATGGGCGTCGCGAGGCAAAGTCCGGCTCTCGGCGATCAGAGCCCAGGAGGAGAACTCATGAAGAGCAACATCGCAGCACGAGCAGGACACTGGAGCGCGACGCACCGCCGCACGGCCATCGCCGGCTGGCTGACCTTCGTCGTCGTCGCGACCCTCATCGGCGGGATGATCGGAACGAAGACCCTTGCCACCGAGGACATGGGCAACGGCCAGTCCCAGGTGGCCGACCGCGCCGTGGCCGACGCCGGCTTCCCCGACTACGTCGAGGAGCAGATCCTCGTGCAGGGCAGAGGCTCGACGAAGGTCGACGATCCCGGCTTCGCCGCGGCCGTGCAGGACGTCTCTGCGCGTCTGCGTGCCGTCGAGCACGTCAGCGACGTGCAGTCGCCGCTGGCCGCCGGGAACGCGGGACAGATCTCCGAGGACGGCCGTTCGGGCCTGGTGACGTTCAAGCTGGCCGGCGACGAGGATGCGGCGGCCGACCGTGTCGCGGCCACGCTCGCCGCCACCGCAGCGGCGCAGGCCGCCCATCCGGGCATGCGCATCGAGCAGTTCGGCGACGCATCGACCTCCAAGGCGGTGTCCCAGGCCCTGTCGGACGACTTCAAGAAGGCGGAGGGGCTGTCGATTCCGATCACCCTCGTGATCCTGCTGCTGGCGTTCGGCGCGCTCGTGGCCGCCGGTCTGCCCCTGCTGCTGGGACTGACCGCGGTGGCGGGCACGCTCGGCCTGCTGGGCCCGCTGAGCCAGCTGACCGCGTTCGGCGAACAGGTCAACTCCGTGGTTCTGCTCATCGGACTCGCGGTCGGCGTCGACTACTCGATGTTCTACCTGCGCCGCGTGATGGAGGAGCGCGACGCCGGCAAGGGCGCCGACGCGGCACTGGCGGCCGCGGCTGCCACCTCCGGACGGGCCGTCCTGATCTCCGGGGTGACCGTGATGATCGCCATGGCCGGGATGTTCCTGGCCGGCAACGCGACGTTCGTCTCCTTTGCCGTCGGCACGATCGTCGTCGTCGCGGTCGCCGTCATCGGCTCGCTGACGTTCCTGCCGGCGATGCTGTCGTGGCTGGGCCAGAAGGGCTGGACCGAGAAGGGCCGGGTGCCGTGGGTGAGCAAGCGCCGCCACCGCAACCACGGCGAGTCACGGGTGTGGAACGCCGTGCTCGACCGCGTCCTGCGCCACCCCGTCATCGCGGCGGTGGCGGCGACCACGCTGCTCGTCGCCCTTGCCGTCCCGGCGCTGGGAATGAACACGATCAACCCCGGCGTGCAGGGGATCCCGCGCGATCTGGCGGTCATGCAGACCTATGACCGCATCCAGGACGCGTTCCCGGGCGGTCCGCTGCCGGCCACCGTGGTCGTGCAGGCGCCCGACGTGACCGCCCCCGCGGTGCGCGGCGCGATCGCCGACCTGCGGCGGACCGCGCTCGACACCGGCCATATGTCCGAGCCGGTCGGCCTGACCGTCAACCCCGACCGGACCCTGGCGATCGTCAGTATCGCGATGCACGGAACGGGGACCGACGCGACGTCCGAGCGGGCCCTTGCGGTGCTGCGCGACGAGGTCGTGCCGGCGACCGTCGGCAGCGTGCCGAACGTGGAAGCGAACGTCGGCGGGATGACCGCGGCCTCGAAGGACTTCGACGACTCGATGCGGTCCCATCTTCCGCTCGTGTTCGCCTTCGTCCTCGGTCTCGCGTTCGTGCTGCTGTTGGTGACCTTCCGGTCGATCGTCATCCCGATCAAGGCGATCGTGTTGAACCTGCTGTCGGTCGGCGCGAGCTACGGCGTCCTGACGCTCGTCTTCCAGGACGGCCACGGTGAGAGCCTGCTCGGCTTCGAGTCGCTGGGCGGGATCGTCGCCTGGCTGCCGTTGTTTCTCTTCGTGATCCTGTTCGGGCTCTCGATGGACTACCACGTGTTCATCCTGACCCGGATCCGCGAGGCGGTCGACGCCGGCATGTCGACCGATCAGGCCGTCGCACACGGCATCAAGTCCACTGCCGGCGTGGTGACGAGTGCGGCGCTGGTCATGGTGGCCGTGTTCAGCGTGTTCGCCACGCTGAGCATGCTGGAGTTCAAGCAGATGGGCGTCGGCCTCGCCGTCGCGATCTTCGTCGACGCGACTATCGTGCGGGCGGTGCTGCTGCCGGCCACGATGAAGCTCCTCGGCGACTGGAACTGGTACCTGCCGCGGCCGCTGCGCCGACTGCCGGTGCTGGAGCCCGAGCCGCAGCCCGCGCGCGCGTAGCCGACACCGATCCCCGGTCCGGTGCCCGCCGTGTGCGGGCACCGGTCGTTGCGCGGCGGGCACGAAGTGTGGTTAGCCGTAGGTGGTACGCGGAATGACGGCTCCACAATGATGTGCATGAGCCCGACCGTCGTTATCGTCGACGACCACCCGAGCTTCCGCGCGATCGCTCGGATGCTGCTGGAGTTCGACGGCTGGACGGTCGTGGGCGAAGCCGCCGACGGAGCCGGCGGGGTCGCCGCCGCCGGCCGGCTGCGGCCGGACATGGTGCTGCTTGACGTCAACCTGCCAGACACCGACGGCTTCGCGGTCGCCGCGCGTATCACCGAAGCAAGCGATGCACCGGCTGTCGTGCTCGTGTCCAGCCGTGACGCCCGGGACTTCGGCCCGCTCGTCGGCCGTTCTGGCGCCCGCGGCTTTCTCTCGAAGGCCGACCTCAGCGGCCCGGCGCTGCGCAGGCTCGTCGCATGATGCAGCGGACGATCAGGATCGTACTCGCCGACGACCAGATGCTGCTGCGGGCCGGGGTGGCCCGCCTGCTCGAGGATGCCGGGATGGAGGTCGTCGCGCAGGCCGGTGACGCCGAGGATCTGCTGCGCAAGATCGGCGCCCACCGGCCCGACCTCGCGATCGTCGACGTGCGGATGCCCCCCTCTCACACCGACGAGGGGCTGCGTGCGGCCACCGAGATCCGCGAGCGCTTCCCGGACGTCGGCGTGCTCGTGCTCAGCCAGTACGTCGAGGAGGTCTACGCGATGGACCTGTTCACCAGCGGCGCCGACGGGCTCGGCTACCTGCTCAAAGACCGCGTCGCCGACCTCAGCCGGTTCCTCGACGCAGTGCGGCGTGTCGCCGACGGCGGCTCGGCGCTCGACCCTGAGGTCGTCGCCCGTCTGCTTGGCCGCAAGCGCCGCGATGACCCGCTGGAGGGGTTGAGCCCGCGCGAACGCGACGTCATGGAGCTCATGGCCGAGGGACGCTCCAACGCCGGGATCGCCGAGCACCTCGTCGTGACCGAGCGCGCCGTCGAGAAGCACGTGACCTCGATCTTCATCAAGCTCGGGCTGCCGCGCGCCACGGAGGACCACCGCCGGGTGCTGGCCGTGCTGACGTACCTGCGCGGCACGTGACGCTCAGACGATGAACGTGTTGTCGTCGCCCGGAGCGATGTCCTCGCCCCACGCGCTCTCCTGCGCCGCCCGCTTGCGCGCGCGCTCGGCCTCCGAACCGCGCCCGACGGCCTCCAGTGCGTTGGCCAGGTTCTGGCGGGCGCCGACCGTGTCGGGGTGCTCGGCTCCCAGGACGCGATCGAGGTCGGCCAGCAGCGGCTCGAGGAGGTCGATCGCGTCCGGCGCCCGGTCGGCGTCGAGGAGGACGATGGCGAGGTTGTTGCGGGTGCGCAGCACGTTCGGGCTATCCGCGCCGTGGATGCGCTCGAGGTCGGCCACCAGCGGCTCGAGGATCGCGATCGCGTCGTCCGGCCGCTCGGCGTCCTGGTGGGCCGCGGCCAGCGTGACGCGAGCCGTCAGCGTGTCGGCGTGCTCGGCGCCGAGCGCCGTCGCGTAGTCGGCGATCAGCGGCTCGAGCACGGCGATCGCATCGCCGGGGCGACCCGCGGCCTGGTAGGCGTTGGCGAGGTTGGCGCGGCTGGCCAGCGTGTCGGGGTGCGCGCCGCCGAGCGTGCGCGCGAGGTCGCCGACGAGCGGCTCGAGGATCTCGATCGCGTTGCCGGTGCGCCCGGCCGCGCGATGGGCGTTCGTCAGGTTGTTGCGGCTGCCGAGGGTGTCGGGATGCTCGGGACCGAGGATCCGCTCGAGGTCGGCGACGAGCGGCTCGAGGATCGTGATCGCGTCATGGGTGCGCCCGGCGGCCTGGTAGGCGTTTGCCAGGTTGTTGCGGCTGCCGAGCGTGTCGGGATGCTCGGCGCCGAGGGTTCGCTCGAGATCGGCGACGAGCGGCTCTAGGATCGCGATCGCGTCCTTCGTGCGCCCCGCGTCGCGGTACGCGTTGGCGAGGTTGCCGCGGACGGCCAGCGTGTCCGGATGCTCGCCGCCGAGGATCCGCTCGCGGTCGGCCGCGAGCGGCTCGTAGCGCGCGATCGCGTCCGCGGTGCGGCCGGCGTCGGTGTAGGCGTTGGCGAGGTTGCCGCGCGAGCGCAGCGTGTCGGGGTGCTCGGCACCCAGCGTGCGCTCGTGGTCGGCCAGCAGCGCCTCGAGCATCTCGATCGGATCGCCCGTCCGCCCGGCGTCCTGGTAGGCGTTGGCGAGGTTGCCGCGCGTGCTGAGGGCGTAGGGATGCTCGGCGCCGAGGATGCGCTCCAGGTCGGCCAGGAGCGGCTCGAAGACCGCGATCGCGTCCCGGATGCGACCGGCCGACCCGTAGGCGTTGCCGAGGTTGCCGCGGGTCGCCAGGGTGTCGGGATGCTCGGCGCCGAGGATCCGCGCGCGGTCGTCGAGCAGCGGCTCGAGGATCGCGATCGCATCCTGGACGCGACCGCTCGCGCCATAGGCGTTGGCGAGGTTGCCGCGCGTGCCGATCGTGTTGAGGTGCTCGGGGCCGAGGGCGCGCTCGAGGTCGGCGACCAGCGGCTCGAGGATCGTGATCGCGTCCTGCGCGCGCCGGCCCGCCAGGTACGCGCCGGCGAGGCTGTGGCGCGAGCGCAGCGTGTGCGGGTGCTCCGCGCCGTGGACGCGCTCGCGGTCGGCCGCGAGCGCCTCGTACAGCGCGATGGCCTCGGGCAGGCGGCCGGAGGCCTGGTAGGCGTTGGCCAGGTTGCCGCGGCTGGCCAGCGTGTCCGGATGGTCGGCGCCCAGCGTGCGCTCGCGCTCCTCGAGCAGCGGCTTGAGGATCGCGACGGGGTCGTGCGGGCGCCCGGCGGCCCGGGGCGGGTTGCTCATGAAGCCAACGGTAGCGGGCCAGGCTCCGTCGTCCCGGCCCGCGCGGCGAGCGAGCTAGAGCTGCTTCTGGGCCCGCTCGGCGGCCTCGCGCTCCCTGTCCATGTTCAAGCTGTTGATGTGCTCCTGAGCGGCCGCGATCGTGTCGTTCGCGTCGTCGGGGACCTCCGGCTGCTTCAGAACGGTCTCTCCGGCACCGCCGGGCGAGGCCTGCGCATCGACTGCAGCGGCGGCGTCGTCAGAGGCGGCCTCGGCGTCGGCGCCCGTGTCCTCGGCGGTCGCCTCGGCGGCGCCCTCGGTCTCCTCGGCGGTCGGCTCGGTGGCCTCGTCGGTCTGCTCGGCCTGTTCGTCTTGCATGAGGTCTCTCCGTTCGTCGGGTCTTGGCTTTCCCTACCCGATCGCGGCAGAAAACGTGCGTGGCGGGTAGGGGCTGAGCGTGATCGCGCGAGCTCTTGGCCTGGTGGGTGGCGCCGCGACGATCCTCTCGGCGTTCCTGACGTGGGTGACCGTGACGGGGCTGACCGTGACGCTCGACCTCGACCTCATCAGCGCCGACGCGGGCGCCGGCAACCGCACGGTCGCCGGGACCGACACCGCACTGTGGCCCGCGATCGTCGCGGTCGGGATGCTCTCGGCCGTGCTCGCCCTGCTGGGCGCGGCGCGGATCGTGCTCATCGGCCTCGGCCTGCTGACGACGATCGCCGGCGGCCTGCTGCTCGCCTACATGGCCAACGTCCTCGAGCTCGAGACACGCGACGGCGCCGAGCTCGAGCGCGCCGCCGCGCGCTCGCTGCTCGACAGCTCGGTCGGGCCGGGCACGCCGGTGCTGCTCGCCGGCGGGGTGCTCATCCTCCTCGGCGGGCTCGCCCAGCGCCGCGCGCGGTGATAGACGAGGGCTTGTCGGTTTGTTCATGCCTCGTGGCTGTTGCGTAACTGCTGCGGCCCGCGGGGCCTCGGCGGTCGCGGTCGTCGTGCCAGCGTGAACTTTGGCTGTCAGCGGACCGGCGCTCGGGCGAGTCCGCCGGCTCTAGGCCGGTGTGGGGGCGCGGTAGAGCTTGAGGAGGTTGTGGGTGGCGGCGATGAGTTGCCATTCGGCTTGGCAGGCTTGTAGTCCGCGTCGGGCGAGCCGGTCGATGCTGCGCAGGTACTTGATGTGGCCGAAGACGGGCTCGACGATGTGCTGTCGTCGGCGATACAGCGCGTCGCCGTCGTCGGTGGCGAGGATCGCGTTGATGCGGTCGGCGTGGGGGCCTTGGTTGCCGGCGCGTTGGCGTGGCGTGCGGCGGTGCCGAGCGGCGGGAGGGATCAGCGCCGTAATGCCTTGGTCGTGTAACGCCCCGATTTGGTCGTTGTTCCAGTAGGCGCCGTCGGCGAGCACGACATCGAGGTGGTCGGGCAGCCCGGCAGCGCTGAGTTGGGCTTGTGCGGCGCTGACCATCGGTTCCAGCAGGCCGCCGTCAACGGCGCGGCTGGTGATCTGCGCGGCGATGATGATCTGGCCTTCACCGACGACGGCTTGAGCGTTATAGCCCTGGATCCGGGCGCCCTTGTCACGCACGATCCGACTGTCGAGATCGGTCAGGTTGCGCTTGGCCGTAAACAACGCGTCGTCTTGCGGTGGCGACGCGGGCGGCCGGCCACGCGGCCGCTTGCCGGTCCGCTCAACGTACTCGCGATGGCGTTGGGTCCTGGCGTCATAGTCGGCCTGGCGGGCAGCGTGCTCGGCCTCAAGCTCGGCCTTCGCGCGCCGCAGCGCCTCGCGACGCGTCGTCGGGTCGGCCAGCTCGGCGGGCAGCTCATCGCCGCGCTTGTCGCCGTAGAGCTCGTCCTCGGCCGCGTCGATCTCGGCGCTCTCGCGGAAGTAGCGCTCGACATCGGAACGAATCGTTTCGTAGCTGCGGTTGGCGTCCAATGACGCGTTGGCTTGAAGCTTGGTGCCATCGACCGCGACCGTGCCGACGCTGACCAGCCCGGCCTTCGCGCAGAGCACCAGGACGTCGCTAAACAGGCCGGCCAGCGCCTGCTCGTGACGTCGGCGAAACCGGCTGATCGTGGTGTGATCGGGTGCCCGATTGGCCGCGATCACCCGAAACGCGACGTCCTCGACGCAGCGCCGTTCGATCGCGCGCGTAGAGCGCTCACCGACCGCATAGGCATACAAAAACAGGGCCGTCATCATCGCCGGCTCGTGCGCCGGACGGCCCTGGCCATCCGGTCGATAAGCCCGGTAGATCGCGGCCAGATCGATCTCCGCAACGCTCTCCAGCACAAACCACGCCAGATGCCCGTCAGGCAGCCAGTCGCGCAGGCTCGGCGGCAACAGCAACTCCTGCTCACGATCACACGACAAGAAGTTCTGCGTCATCCCGACAGAGTCTTAACCCCGCCGGACGGACCCGCGAGTTACGCAACAGCCACGTGGGATGAACAAACCGACCAGGTCCGCAGGTGCCGGCCTCGCGGGGGACGCTGGCGCGTAGATGTTCGCTACGAACAGCAACCCGCCACCCTCCCGCCGAACCCGGCTCAAACGCCGCTCGCTCCCCCACTCACACCCTCAGCGACGCAGTTCAAGCGAAAGCCCCAGACGCCGTCGCGAACCGCCCGCCACCACCCGGGTAGCCTCCCCCTCGTGATCGTCGAGAGCACCACCGAGCTGCCGCAGGACACCGACGCCGACACCGTCGTCATCGGCGTGCTGGACGGCGAGAAGGTCCACCACGACATCGACGGGATCCTCAACGGGCTCGTCGCCGCGGGCGAGGCCAAGGCCAAGCACCGCCACCTCGCCGTCGCACATGCCGGCGCCAAGCGCTGGGTCCTCGTGGGCCTCGGCAAGCGCGACGAGCTCGATCCCGAGAAGGTGCGCATCGCCGCCGCCTCGGCGCTCGGCCGCGCCCGCGAGCTCGGCGCCGAGCGGCTGTGCTGGGAGGTGCCGCACAAGGTCGGGGGCGAGATCGCGGCGGCGGTCGTCGAGGGCACGATGCTCACCGCCTACCGCTTCGACCGCTTCAAGAGCAAGCCGCCCGAGAACGGCAACGGCGGCCTGGAGGCGCTGCTCGTCAGCGCCCACGACGACCTCTCCGGCGTCGTCGCCGAGGCGGAGATCGTCACCCGCGCGGTCAACGCCGCGCGCAACCTGCAGAACACCCCCGCCAACGCGCTGACCCCGACCGCGGTGGCCGACGCGGCACGCGTGCTCGGCGAGCTCGACGGCGTCACCGTCGAGGTCGAGGGCAGAGCGGGACTGGCGCGCCTCGGCATGGGCTCGTTCGCCTGCGTAGCACAGGGCTCCGCCGAGGAGCCCGCGCTGATCACGCTGCGCTACGAGGGACCGGACGCGCAGGGTCCAACCCTCGGGCTCGTCGGCAAGGCCGTCACGTTCGACACCGGCGGCATCTCGATCAAGAACGCCAACCGTATGTCCGACATGAAGATGGACATGTCCGGCGGCGCCGCGGTGCTCGGCGCGATCGAGGCGATCGCCGAGCTGAAGCTGCCGGTGCGCGTCGTCGCGGTCGTCGGCGCCACCGAGAACATGCCGTCGGGCAACGCGGTCAAGCCGGGCGACGTCGTCACGGCGGCCAACGGCACGACCATCGAGATCATCAACACCGACGCCGAGGGCCGCCTCGTGCTGGCCGACTGCCTGACGCACGCCGTCAACCTCGGCGCCGAGCGGCTGGTCGACATCGCGACGCTGACCGGCTCGATCATCACCGCGCTGGGCAACACGCACGCCGGCCTGTTCGCCTCCGAGGACGACTGGGCGGCGCAGATCACCGCGGCCGCGACGACGACCGGCGAGACGGTCTGGCGCCTGCCGCTGCACGCCGACTACGCCAAGGCACTCGACAGCGACACGGCCGACCTCATGAACGTCAACGAGGCGCGCAAGGCCGGCTCGAGCGTCGCCGCGCAGTTTCTGCAGCGCTTCACCGGCGACGTGCCGTGGGCGCACCTCGACATCGCCGGGACCGCGTGGGGCGCCGGCAAGCCCTACGCCTCCAAGGGTGGCTCGGGCTGGGGCGTGCGGCTGTTCGTCGAGCTCGCCCGCTCGCTCGCGCGCTGAGCCCAAACCGGCAGGACGAGCGCGCGGTCAGCCGGCGGTGTCGCCGACCTCGACGGGGACGGGCGCGTAGCCGCTGCCGCGCTGCGGACGCAGGACGCGAATGCGAACGGCGCGCCGCGGGGCGACCACGACGCCGGCCCGCAGCAGCAGCCCGCTGCTGACGAGGGCGACGAGCAGGGCCGCCGCGCCGGAGACGGCGAAGACGACGCGGGCGTCCGTGTGCGTGGCGATCAGCGCGCCGCCGACGAACGCGGCGCACAGCGCCACCGCGTCGAGCGAGTCCTTCAGGCCGAACGCTCGCCCCAGCACCGCCTGCGGCGACAGGCGCGCGATCATCTGGTGCTCGGTGGACATGAACGCGCCGGCGAAGACGCCGGTCACGAGGAAGGTGACGGCGGCGATCGCCACCGACGGCGCCAGCGCGCTGGCGAGGAGGGCGAGGCCGCCGCCGGTCAGCGTCAACAGCAGCGTCCAGCCGTCGGCGCGGCCGCGCAGCGCTCCGATGGTGGACCCGATCCCGAACGCGCAGACGAGCAGGGCGAAGCCCGCGCCGCCGGTCTTCAGCTCGCTGCGGGCCAGCAGCGGCTCGGCGACGTTCATCATCGCGAAGGCCAGCGTCGTGGCGGCGCCGGCGCCGACGATGACCGCCAGCCCGGGGATGGCGCGCAGCGTGCGCAGCCCGGCGCGGATGCCGTGATCGGTTGCGGCGGCCGGCTCGCCGGCCGCGTCGCCGGGGCAGGCGGCGGCGGCCGTGCGGGCGGCGTCGATCGGCAGCCGGGCCAGCACGATCGCCGACACCAGGAAGGTCGCGGCGTTGACGAGCATGAGGCTGGCGGGCGACAGGACGACGAGCAGGCCGGCGCCGAGGCCGGGGCCGATCATGCCGGCGGCCGACCAGCTGGCGACGAGCACGCCCATTGCCCTGTCGGCGTGCTCGCCGGCGAGCCCGGGCAGGGCCGACTTCGCGGCGGGCTGGTAGAGCGCGCCGCCGAGGCCCGCGACGAGCGCGAGGCCGATGATCGCGGCCAGCGAGCCGGCGAAGGCCAGCGCGACGAACGCCGCGCAGCGCAGCAGGTCGGCGGTGACGACGAGCCGGCGGCGCGGATGGCGGTCGGCGAGCGCACCGAAGAGCGGGCCGAGCGCGATCGCCGGGACGAACTCCGCGAGCAGGACGGCGCTGACCGCCCAGGCGGAGTGGGTGAGGTCGTAGGCGAGCAGCAGCAGCGCGATGTAGCCGATCGCGTTGCCGATCGAGGACTGAAACGACGCCGCCAGGAAGGGCCGCACGCCACCGGGGGTTCTGAGGAGCGCTCGCACGTTGGTCCACCCCTCGGCTCGGCCGGCCTGGACCTATAGCCGACGCGGCGTCGATCGACCAGATGTGGACGCGGCCGGACGCCTGCGTCCACCGTCCGTCCGGGGTGGCGCGGCCGGCGCCGGCCGAGTCGCGCGATCATGGGCGGCGTGCTTCGCGCAGCCGCGCTCTGGCTCGTCCTGTTCGCGGCCTACGCCGCGACGATCGGCCTGCCCGCGTTCGGCAGCTCGCAGTTCGCCGGCGACGAGCCGCACTACCTGCTGACCGCGGAGTCGATCGTCTCCGATCGCGACCTCGACCTGCGCGACGAGTACGCCACGCTGGCCTACCGCGACTGGTACCCCTTCGTCCTCGAGCGCCACGGCCGCCTGCACAACGGGCAGGCCAACGAGCCGACCGGCGCGGGCTTCGCGCTGCTGATCGCGCCGGCCTACGCGATCGGCGGGCCGCTCGCCGTGCAGTTGCTGCTGGCCGCCTTCGCGGCGCTCGCGTTCGTGCTCGCGGCCGCCCTGGCGCGCTGGACCGTGCCCGAGCCGTGGGCCACCGGCACGGCGCTGGCCTGCGGGCTGTCGCCCCCGGCGCTGGCCTACGCGACCGCGGTCACGCCCGAGCTGACGGCCGGCGCGCTGCTGGCCGCCGCGGCGCTGCTGGCGCTGAAGGTGCGCGAGCTGCCGCGGATCCGCTGGGTGGCCGGCGCGGCGCTGGCGCTCGGCGCGCTGCCGTGGCTGGGGCTGCAGTTCACGGTGGCCGGTCTCGTCATCGCGCTGGCGATCGTGCGCTGGCTGCGCCGCCGCGCACGCAACTTCGCCCTGTTCGTCGAGGTCGAGGTGATCATCTTCTCGATCGTCATGTTCGTGACGGTCAACGAGCAGCTCTTCGGCGGCTTCACCCCCGCGGCGGCGATGGTGCCGGGCGACCGCCTCGACGCGCTCGGCGCCGCCGACTTCCTCGACCGCGCGCCGCGGCTGATCGGCCTGTGGCTCGACCGCGACTACGGCGCGCTGCGCTGGGCGCCGCTCGTCGCGCTCGCGTTCTACGCGCTGTGGCTGCTGTGGCGCTCGCGGCGCGACCACATCGCGCGCATCGTGCCCGAGCGCGCGCTTGTCGAGATCGCCGCCGCCCTCTGCGCGCTGGTCTGCGCGGCACAGGTGCTCGTCGCGACGTTCATCGCCCCGACGATGTTCGGGTTCTTCTTCCCGGGCCGCTACCTGGTGGCCGCGCTGCCGATGGCCGTCGCGCTCGTCGCCTGGGGCATGCGCCAGGCGCCGCGCACCGCCGCGGCACTCGTGGCGCTGACGCTCGTCCACAGCCTGTGGTGGTACGCCGAGCTGCGCCTCGGGGGCGCCACGATCGTCGGGGCGGGCGGGACGGGGTCGCCTGCGCCGTTGCATCCGCTCGACGCGGCGCTGCCGCTGTTCGGCACCGACTCGGTGGGCGAGGCGATCGCGGTGGCCGCCGTCGGCGTCGGGCTGCTCGCGCTCGTCTCGAGCGAGGTCCGCGCCTACCGCGCGCGCACGGTCACGACCTGATCCTCCAGGCCGGTGACCGGCTTGACCGTCGTGCCGGTGCGCTTCTGCTCACGGACCTCCAGGCGCCGCGACAGCCGCGACAGCGCGAGGTTCACGAGGATGAACATGAAGCCGATGAACAGGAACACCTGCAGGATCGGCGCCTGCACCCCGCCGAAGAAGTTCTGGCCGGTGAGGATGCGGCCGTGGCGCATGACCTCCTGGATGGCGATGATGCTGACGAGCGTCGTGTCCTTGTTGAGCGTGATGAGCTGGGACACCGTGGCGGGCAGCATCCGGCGCAGGCCCTGGGGCAGGATCACGATCCGCATCCGCTGCCAGTACGTCAGGCCGAGCGCGATGGCGGCCTCGCCCTGGCCGCGGTCCAGCGACTGGATGCCGGCGCGCATGATCTCCGCCAGGACGGCCGAGTTGTAGAGCACGAGCGCCAGCAGCGCCGCGAAGATGTTGCCCTCCTCGAGCACGTCGGGCAGGAAGCCCGGAGCGAGGCTCTCGTAGCCCTCCTTCCAGGACTGCGGCATCGCGACGTAGATGTAGAGGATCACGAGGATCAGCGGCAGGTTGCGCCAGACGTCGATCCAGCCGCTCACGGCGAGGCCGACGGCCTTGTTGCGCGACAGGCGCGCGAGCGCCAGCCCGAGGCCGACGATGAGCGAGAAGATCATCGCGATGACCGCGATCTGCAGGTTGACCAGGAAGCCCTCGAAGACGAACCGGGCGTTGTTGCCGGTCGTCACCCACTCCCAGTTGTCCGGATCGAAGAGGTAGTTCATGCGCGGGCGCTAGCGGCGGATCGCATAGCGGGTCTCGAGCTGGCGGATCGCCACGGTGGCGGCGACGGTCAGCAGCAGGTAGCCGACGGCGGCCCAGAAGAAGGCGGCCTCGGTCTCGAAGGTGCGCGAGTTGAGGATGCGCGCCTCCTTGAGGATGTCGTTGATGGCCAGCGCCGCCCCGACGATCGCGGAGTTCTTGATCATCGCGATCGTGATCGAGCCCATCGGCGAGATCACCGTGCGCAGCGCCTGCGGCAGCACGATCCGGCGCAGCGTCTCGCGGTAGTCGAAGCCCAGCGACAGCGAGGCCTCGATCTGCCCGCGGCTGACGGCGAAGACGCCCGACCGCAGGACCTCGGCGACGTAGGCGCCGGTGTACAGGCCGAGCGCGCCGATCCCTGCCGTCCAGGTGCTGATCTCCACCCCGGAGCGCCGCAGCCCGGCGTAGGAGATGACCAGCAGGACGAGCAGCGGGACGTTGCGAAACGTCTCGACGTACACCCCGCCGAGGCGCTGCAGCCACTTCGACGGTGCGATCCGCAGTGCGGCGACGAGCGTGCCGACCACCGCCGCCAGCAGGAAAGCACCAACGACGAGCCGGCAAGTGACCCAGAAGCCACTTGCCAGCGCGCCGAAGTTCTCCGTCAGCAGCTCAACGAACGAGCTCACTTCGAGAGGTCGATCGCCTCCTGAAGCGTCATCGTCGGAGGCTCCTGCTCCTCATCGGTGTACTGGCCGACCCACTTCTCGTAGGACTTCGCCCAGCGCCCGTCGTCCTTGAACTTCTGGATCGACTCGTCGACGAACTTCTTGAACTCCGCGTCGCCGTCCTTGATGCCGACGCCGTAGGGCTCGGTCGTGAGCTCCTCGCCCTCGACGAGCTTGAGCGTGTCGTCCTGGATGATCATGCCGGTCAGGATCACGTCGTCGGTGGAGACCGCGTCGACCGACCCGTTCTGGATCGCCTCGAGGCACTCCGAGTAGCCGTCGACGAGCGTCGTCTTGGCCTGCGGGGCCTGCTTCTTGAGCGTGTCCTCGTACGTCGAGCCGAGCGCGGTGCAGACGCGCTTGCCGTTGAGGTCCTTGACGCCCTTGATCGAGTTGTCGGACTTCTTGACGAGGATCCGGCCGCGGGCGATGAAGTACGGCTCGGAGAAGTCGATCTCCTCGTCGCGCTCGGCGTTGATCGTCATCGTCGACAGGATCAGGTCCGCCGTGCCGTCCTTGAGGAACGGGATGCGGTTGTCCGACAGCGCCTCGATGAACTTCGGCTTGGCGCCGAGGTCGGCGGCGATCGCGTTGGCGACGTCGATGTCGAAGCCCTCGACCTCACCGGTCTGGACGTTCTTGAAGCCGAACGGGGCGACCTCGAACTTCACGCCCATCGTGATCTCGCCGGCCTCTTGAAGCTTGGCCATCGTCGTCCCCGCGGCGAACGTCTGCTTCTCGGCCGCCGGCGTGGTCGTCGTCGCGGCGCTGCCCCCGCCCTCGTCGTCGTCGTCCCCGCAGCCGGCGGCCACGAGCACTCCGAGCGCGAGCGCCAGGATCGTGATCCAGCGCCATGTCGTCCCCTGCATGTGTGCCTCTCTCTCCTCAGTGATGGATGATCTTGTCCACGAACTCGCGTGCCCGCGCGCTCTTCGCGGCGGCGAAGAACTCCGCCGGCGGGCCCTGCTCGACGATCTTGCCGCCGTCGATGAAGACGAGCCGGTCGCACACCTCGCGCGCGAAGCCCATCTCGTGCGTCACGACGACCATCGTCATGCCGCCCCGCGCGAGGTCGCGCATGACGTCGAGCACCTCCCGGATCATCTCCGGGTCCAGCGCCGAGGTGGGCTCGTCGAACAGCATGAGCTTGGGGTCCATCGCCAGCGCGCGGGCGATCGCGACGCGCTGCTGCTGGCCGCCGGACAGGTCGGCCGGTGAGGCGTCGGCCTTCTCGGGGATCCCGACGGTCTCGAGCAGTTCGTGGGCGCGGGTGCGCGCGGCGGCCGGCTCGACGTCCTTCACCTTGACCGGCGCGAGCATGATGTTCTCGAGCACGGTCATGTGCCCGAAGAGGTTGAACTGCTGAAAGACCATGCCGATGTCGGCGCGCAGCTTGCCGATCGTCTTCGAGCGCGGGTCGACGCGCTGGCCGGCGAACAGCACCTCGCCGGAGTCGACCTCCTCCAGCCCGTTCATGCAGCGCAGCATCGTCGACTTGCCCGATCCCGAGACGCCGGCGATGACGACGGCCTCACCGGGGTTGATCGCGAGGTCGATCTCCTCGAGCACGACGTGGTCGCCGAAGCTCTTGCGGACGTCGCGCAGCTCGACGAGAGGCGGGGCGGCCTCGGGGTTCGTCATGGTCTGCACCCTATGGTCCCGAGCGGCGTCCGCGCAACGGGGATGGGCGGACCGGACTACGGGACGTCTTGGCCGAGGACCATCGCAGCGGCGCTCGCCGGGTCCAGCCGCCGCGCGACGACGTCGTCGATGAGCTTCTCGAAGCCGTCGCCCTCGGCGAGGCGCTGCTCGATGTCGCGGCGCATGCGATGCGTCGCGAGCGCGAGCACCTCGTTGCGCAGGTTGTGGCGGCGGCGCCGAGACAGCGTGCCCTCCGACTCGATGTGCGCGCGGTGCTCGACGAGCTTGTCCATGAGCTCGTCGATGCCGCGGCCGTCGACCGCCTCGGTCTGCAGGATCGGCACCTTCCACGATCCCTGCGGCGCCAGCGAGAGCACCCCGCGGATCTCGCGCACCATCGTCTGCGTCAGCGGGTGGTCGGCCTTGTTGACGACGATGATGTCGGGGATCTCCATGATCCCGGCCTTCAGCGCCTGGACCGAGTCGCCGCCGCCGGGCATCAGCACGAGCAGGATGGTGTCGGCGTGGTCGATGATGTCGACCTCGGCCTGGCCGACGCCGACGGTCTCCAGGAAGACGTCGTCGCGGCCCGCGGCGTCCATCAGCAGCGCGGCCTGCAGCGACGCCTCGCTCAGCCCGCCGAGCGCGCCGCGGTTGGCCATGGAGCGGATGAAGACGCCGGCATCGAGGAAGTGCTCGGTCAGGCGGATGCGGTCGCCGAGCAGCGCCCCCTGGGTGAACGGCGACGACGGATCGATCGACAGCACGGCCACGCTGCGGTCGGCCGCGCGGCGGTTCTTGACCAGCCCCGCGATGAGCGTCGACTTGCCGGCGCCGGGCGCGCCGGTGATGCCGACGACGGTCGACCTGCCGGTATGCGGATAGACCTCGCGCACGAGCTCCCAGCCGGCCGGGTCGTCGTTCTCGACGAGCGAGATCGCGCGGGCGAGCGCGCGACGGTCGCCGGCGAGCAGGCGCTGGGCAAGGTTGGGATCGGCCGCCACGACGGACGATCATGGCAGGGGCGGGCGAGGCTCGGTCGCTACCCGTAGCCTTACGGCCATGTCCGTCAACGTGCCGTTGGAGGAGCTGCCGCAGGCGCTCGAGCGCTTCGGGCTGAACCCCTACATCGTCACCGTCGGCGCCGACGGGCGGCCGCGCGCGACGTCGGTCACCGTGCAGTGGCGCCAGCAGCTGCTCATGCTGGGCGCCGGCCGGCGGACGACGGAGAACGTGCTGGCCAACGAGCAGGTCGCGCTGCTGTGGCCCGCGCCCGCGCCCGGGGAGCACGCGCTGATCGTCGACGGCTGGGCCGCCGTGTTCGACAGCCCGGAGACCAACGAGGTCGTGTTCGTCCAGCCCGGCAGGGCCGTGCTGCACGTGTCGAAGGGCTGACGTGCCGACCGTGCAGCCGACGCCGCCGGCGGCCCCGAACGGGGTTCGGCCGCCTGCCGCCGGCGTCGCGCCGGCGGCCGCCGGGGCCCCGGAGCCGGAGGTCGCGCCCGCGCCGAACGTGCGGCGCGAGCCGGCGCCGCTGCACGGCGGACCGCTGGAGCTGTGGCGCTTCATGCGCTCCCACGGGATGCTCAACCGCAACTACGCCAAGCTCGTCGCGCGCTGGCTGTGGCTCAAGGCGCGGCACGGCAGGCGGCTGAAGACCGACGGGCTGTGCTTCGTCTGCCCCGGCGTGACGATCGAGATCGGCAAGGGCGCGACGCTGCACCTCGGCCGCTGGTCGTGGATCGGCCACGGCTCGAAGATCCGCGTCCACGAGGGCGAGGCGCACATCGGCGCCAAGACCGTGCTCGGCCAGGAGTGCACGATCTCCGCCTTCCAGCACGTCTCGATCGGCCGCGAGTGCATCGTGGCGGACAGGGTGATGCTGATCGACTTCGACCACGGCGTCGTCGAGGTCGACCGGCCGATCCGCGAGCAGGGCATCTACAAGCGCGACGTGCGCGTCGGCCACAACGTGTGGATCGGCTACGGCGTCGCGATCCTGCGTGGCGCGACGGTCGGCGACAACTGCGTGCTGGGCACGTCGACGATCGTCACGAAGGACGTGCCCGACAACGCGGTGGCGGCGGGCGTGCCGGTGCGGGTGCTGCGGATGCGCAAGGCGCCGCGGTCGCTGCGCTGGGAGTAGGCCGCAGGGTGCTGGTTCCTCGAGACCACGAGGATCTGGCGGGCGCGCGCGCTCTGCGAGCCGGGTGGGAGCGCACCCGTCAGCCGATCTTCTGCGCCAGCTCGACGATGATCCCCGCCGGGCCGCGCACGTAGCACAGCCAGTAGCTGTCCTCGTAGTTGACCAGCTCGCCGACCAGCTCGCCGCCATGCGCTCGCAGGGCGGCGAGGGATGGCTCGATGTCGTCGACGACGAAGAGGATGTGGCGGATGCCCGGGGCGTTGGCCGGCGCCGGCCCGTCGTCGCCCGCGTACGGGGGCGAGCGGTACTTGGCCAGCTCGACCTTGGCGTGGCCATCCGGGGTGCGCAGGATCACGATGTCCGCCCGCACGCCCTCCAGGCCGTTGATGCGGTCCACCGGGCCGCCCTCGACGGACGCCTCGCCCTCCAGTTCCAGCCCGAGTGCCGTGAAGAACGCGGTGGCCGCCGCGAGGTCATCGACGACGATGCCGATGTGCTCCAGGCGCAGGACGGTCATGAACGGCCTCCGGCCGGCTTCTGCGGCGTGTACTCGTCGTGTGGCAGGTGCTTGGACATCGTCGTCTCCCAACGTCGCTGGCCGCGCCGCTCGCGGCCACTCACCTGATGAGCGAAGCCGGTCGGCGCTTCTCGACATGAAACCCTGATTTCAGCTCCAGGTCGTCGCGGAGGGAGAACCTCCACGACCCCCACCCGGCCGACCGGTCGTCGACCACGGGGCCGCCGCTTCAAGCCCGGACCCACCCCGGACGATGAGCGCGGCATGGACGCGGGATCGCTCGCGGAGCGGATCGAGACCCCGGCGCCGGCGAAGGGCCCGGCCGCGTGGCTCGCCGTGCGCATGCCGCGCACGCGCGCGCTGCGCTGGCGCACCGCGCTGGCCGTCGTGATCGTCGCGCCCATGGCGCTGGGAACGAGCTTTGCCTTCCTGCTCATGGTCACCCGCGCGCCCACCCTGGCCGGTCAGCTGTTCGGCGCGATCGTCGGCGCTGCGTGCAGCGCGGCCACCGCGTGGTGGCTCGGCACGCGGCTGGAGATGGCCTGCACATCCGGACGGCTGACGGTCGAGCACGACCGCCTGCGCATCGAGGACCGCGGGCTGCTGCGCGATCCGATCATCGTGCACCGCAGCCAGCTGCGGGGCGCCGCCATGGGCTCCCCGGACCCCGACCTGGGCTGGGTCCCCGCGCTCGTCGACCCGTACGCGACACGCAACCTGACCCTGCTGTTCAGCGAGCCGCTGCCCGCTCCGCGCCTGCGCCGCCGCGGCGACCGGCTCCCACCGCGCGGCGCCGCGCTCACGGCGCTGGCCCTGCACGTCGACGAGCCCGATGCGGTCGCCGCCGCGCTGCGCGACTGGGACGCGCTGCGCCCGCTCGGCGCCGACGACGGCGCCCTGCACCTGGCATCCGAGCACCACGGCCCGCTGCGCCGGGCGATCGTCAGCCGATCGGAGCGGCGCGGCTGGCTGCTCGTCGCGTGCGGCGTGATCGTCCCGCCGGTGGCGCTCGTGGCGCTCCTCGATGCCACGGTTCTCCTGGACACCCGCCCGCGGCGCGCCTACGCGCTGGCGCTCGCCGCCCTCACGGTCTGCGCCGGGCGCGTCGGGCTGGCGCTGGCGCTGGGCTACGGCTCGGCCACGTGCGGCGTGTAGCCGCGGCGCGGTGGCGGCGGCCGCCCCCGCGATCGCCGGGACCGCGACCCGACGCGCAGCGCGCCGGCGCCGCGTCAGCCCAGCGCCCGCAGCCCCGCGGTCACCACCACCGCCACGGCCACCGCCGGCACGACCGAGCCGCCGCGCCAGACGACGATGCCCGCGGCGGCCACGCCGGCGGTGTCGGCGCCGACGTGCAGCCGCTTGCCCTCGGCCAGCGCCTGCACGACGATCAGCGCCGCCAGCAGGGCCGGCGCCATGAGCGCGACCACCGAGGCGAACCAGCGCGGCAGGTCGCGGCCGCCGAACGCCACGGGTCCCGCCGCCTTGATCGCGAACGTGACGGCCGCGCAGCCGGCGGTCAGCGCCCACAGCTCGCCGCTCATGACGCCGTCGACCGGGCCTGGCGGCGCTTGAGCCCGGCCAGCGCCGCCACGCTCGCCACGAGCACCGGGACGCCCGGCGGCGCCAGCGGCACGAGCGCCAGCGCGATCAGCGCGCCGGCCAGGGCCACGCCGCGCGAGCGCGCCTCGCGCAGCTCCGGCAGCAGCAGCGCCAGGAAGAACGCCGGGAAGATCACGTCGAGGCCGAGCGCCTGCGTGTCGCCGAGCGCCCCGCCGCCGAGCGCGCCGGCGGCGGTGCCGCCCAGCCACGTGGCGTACTGCACGGTGGTCGCGCCGAACAGGAAGTGGCGGTCGAAGCGCCCGCCGCCCGCCTGCGCCATGACCCACGAGGCGTCGACGACCGTCTGGCCCTGCGCGGCGCGCATGAGCGTTCCGCCGCGCAGCGACGGCGCGAGCGCGATGCCCATCGGCAGAAAGCGCGAGTTCATGAGCGCGGCGGCGCCGATCGCGGCGCCGATCCCGCCGCCGCCGGCGACGATCGAGATCGCCGCGAACTGGGCCGATCCGGCGAAGACGATCGCCGACATCACGATCGCGCCGATGGCCGAGAAGCCGGCCTCGCTCGCGAGCACCCCGAACGAGAGCGCGAGGACCCCGCCCGCGATCGCGTAGGGGACGCCCGCCCGCAGCCCGGCGCGAAACGACGCGCGGGGAGATGTCGGTGTGCGTGCGTCCGGCGCGACCTCGTCGCTCATCGCGCGGACCCTAACGACGCGAAGCTGCGGGCCCGGCAACTGCGCCGGGCCCGCTGGTCGCGCCAGGTGTCAGTCGATCAGCCCGTCAGCCGCAGTTGGGCCACGGGCTCGTGCCGGCCTGGGCCAGCAGCTTGGCGGCGAGACGGTCCTGCTCGGCCTCGGAGGCCTGCGCCGGGTCGCCGGTCCCGCCCATGTGGCGCCATGTCGCGCGCGAGAACTGGTACTTGCCGCGGTAGCGCCCGTCGGCCGACACCGCGGTCGGATCGCCGCCGGACTCGCACGTCGCGATGCGCTGCAGGACCGGGCTGCCGGCCGATGCGCCCGCCAGCGCGGCCGTGGCCACGGCCTTCGTCTGCCCCATCCCCAGCGCGGCGAGCGTCTGCGGACCGATGACCCCGTCGACGATCAGCCCGTTCTTGCGCTGGAAGCGCTTGACCGCGCCGCGCGTGACCGGGCCGACGACGCCGTCGGCCGGCACGCCGAGGGCGGCCTGGACGGCGGTGATCGTGCCGCCGCTCAGCCCGGCGCGCTTGCCGCCGCCCTGCTGCGCGGCGACAGCGCCGCCGCTGGCCAGCAGCAGGCCGGCCGTCGCCACGAGCGCCGACCCGCGGCTGCGAAACACGCGGCGGCGGCGCAGCGCGGCCGTGGCGCGGCGGGCTCGCGATGCGCGCAGCGACCGGCGGTAGGCGAGCGTCTGCTTCGCGTCGGGGTTCTCCGGCACGGCGGCATGCGTCGCCAGTACGTCGTCGCTGCGTCTCATCGGGCGCTCCTTGTTCGTCGTCTCGGCGCCTACGGGGTTAGCTGTCGGGCTCGCGCTGTGACGTGCGCTACGCCACCGGCACCGCGGATGCGGCGGGTGGCGATTCGCCCCCGGGCCGCTCAGACTTCGAGCGGCACCATTGGTTCCCCCGTTCCCGGCCGCACTGGGCGCCCGGGACTCGGCTCGTTATGCAAAGCAGCGCTGGATAGTACGGGTCTGCCGGACGGACCGCGTGCAGGTCGTCCGCACGGAGCGAGGAAAACCGTCTCCGCGCGCCGCCCACAGCGCCCCCGGACGCCGCTGTACGCTGCGCGGAACGGACCGATGGACGACCTCACTGGCGAGCCGACGATCGCGTCGACCCTTACGGGCTCCGGCGCCGTCGTCGCTGGCCGCTACCGGGTGCGCGCGCGGCTCGGGCGCGGCGCGTCGAAGGAGGTCTACCTCGCGTACGACGAGCGCCTCGACCGCGAGGTGGCGCTCGCGATCGTCGTCGGCGCCGGCAGCAGCGAGGTGGCGCGCGCCCGAGTCACCCGCGAGGCGCAGGTCACCGGTCGCCTCGGCGACCACCCGAACGTCATCACCGTCTACGACATCGGCGAGCACGACGGGGTGCCGTACCTCGTGCTGCGCGCGATGGGCGGCGGCTCGCTCGCGGCGGCGTTGCAGCGTGAGCGACTGCCGATCGCCGGCGTCCTGCACGTCGGCGGCGAGATCGCGAAGGCCCTCGCGCATGCCCACGCCCACGGCGTCGTTCATCGCGACGTCAAGCCCGACAACGTCTGGCTCGACGGCGGCGGCGGCGCCGCGCTCGGCGACTTCGGCATCGCCCACGTCACCGGCGCCGAGCGGCTGACCGCCGAAGGCGTCGTCGTCGGCACCGTGCGCTACCTCGCGCCCGAGCAGATCCGCGGTGAGCGGGCGGTGCCCGCGAGCGATCTCTACGCGCTCGGCGTCACGCTCTACGAGCTCGCGACGGGGACGCCCCCGTTCACCGCACCCGATCCGACCCAGGTGCTCACGCAACATCTGACCGCCGCGCCCGCGCCGCCGTCCGAGCGCGAGCCGTCGATCCCGCCGGCGCTCGAGCAGCTCATCCTCGCGCTGCTCGACAAGGACGTGGCGCGCCGACCCTCGGCGGACGAGGCGCTCGCCGCGCTGGACGCGATCACCGACCCCCAGACCGGCGACGAGCGCGCCGCCGCCGCGCCGCGTCCGCCCGCCCGGCGGGTCGTGTCGGTTCTCGCCGCGCGGTCGGACCTCGATGACCCCGAGACGCTGCACGGCGTCTTCGAGCGCTGTGCGGCGGTGATCGAGCAGCACGGCGGAACCGTCGAGCGCTACCTCGGCGACGCGCTCGTCGGCTTCTTCGGCCTCACCGAATCGCACGGCGACGATGCGTTGCGCGCGGCGCGGGCCGCCGTCGCGCTGCGGTCGACGACGACGGAGCTGCGGCTCGGGATCGAGTCGGGCGAGGTGTTCCTCAGCGCCGGGCCGCGCGGCGACGCGGTCGCCACCGGCGCGGCGATCACCGCGGCCGGCCGGCTCGCCGACGGAGCCGCGGAGGGTGAGATCCTGCTTGGGGAGAGCATCCGGCGCGCGGTCGCCGCGGAGGCGAGCGTCGATCCGGCGAGCGGGCGCCTGCTCGAGCTGCAGGCCGAGCAGCCGGCGCTGCTGCGTGCCGCGACCACACCGTTCGTCGGCCGCGCGCATGAGCTCGCGGAGCTGCAGCGCGCCTTCAGCCGGGTCCGCGACGAGCGCGCCTGCCGGCTGGTGACGCTGGCGGGGCCGGCGGGCATCGGCAAGTCGCGCCTGGCCGGGGAGTTCTTGAGCGCCGTCGGCGACGAGGCCACGGTGCTGGTGGGACGTTGCCTCGCGTACGGGGAGGGCACGACGTACCGCGCGCTCGCCGACATCGTGCGCGGCCTCGGCGGCGACGACCCGCGCCGGCGCATCGCCGAGCTGATGCCCGGCGACGAGCAGGTCGCGCGCGGGCTCCTCGGGGCCATCGGGCTGTCGGACGAGCCCGTGCATGCCGACGAGACGGCCTGGGCGCTACGCCGCCTGTTGGAGCGCCTCGCCGGTGAGCGGCCTGTCATCGTCGCGATCGAGGACATCCACTGGGCCCAGCCGCCGCTGCTCGGCCTGCTCGAGCACGTGGTCACGCTGTCGGGTGGCGCGCCGATCCTGCTCGTCTGCCTGACGCGCCCCGAGCTGCTCGAGTCGCACCCGACGTGGGCCGCCCCACAGCCCAACCGCTCGATCGTCGTCCTCGACGCGCTGGCCGAGCGCGACGCGCGCGACCTCGCGATGCGGCTCGGCGCCAAGGACCTGTCGGCACGTATCGCGCAGCGCGCGGAGGGCAACCCGCTGTTTGTCGAGCAGCTTGTGGCCGTCGACGAGGGACAGGACACCCAGGCGCTGCCGGCCAGCATCCACGCGGTGCTCGCGGCGCGCATCGACCGCCTCGACGAGGGCGAGCGGACGCTGCTGCAGCACGCCGCCGTCGAGGGGCGCACGTTCCACGCCGGCGCACTGGCGGCGCTGCTCGGTGAGGACGCACGCGCCGCGGTGGGCGCGCGGCTCGTCGCGCTCGCGCGCAAGGGCCTTGTCGGGGGCGATCAGCCGGAGCATCCGGGGCAGGACGCATTTCGCTTCACCCACGCCCTGATCCGCGAGGCGGCGTACGCGGGACTGCCGAAGTTCCTGCGGGCGCGGCTGCACGCCGACCTGGCGCAGTGGCTGGAGCAGCAGCCGGCGGCCGCGGACGAGATCATCGGCTTCCACCTCGAGCAGGCGTGCCGGCTGGCGGCCGAGCTCGGTCACCCCGCCGCGGCCGCGCAGGACCTCGCGGCGCGCGCGGCCGAGCGCCTGGCGGCGGCGGCGCGCGTGGCCGGCGCGCGCGGCGAGTATCCGGCGGCCGTCGCGCTGCTCGAGCGGGCGGTCGCGCTTCCGGGACCGCAGGACGCCGCGCGCCTGGCGCTGCTGCCGGCGCTCGGGATGGTGCTGTTCGAGGCGGGTCGTGTGGAAGACGCCGCGCGCGTCCTCGACGACGCGGTGCATCGAGCGCCGGATGCACGGATCCGCGCGCGAGCGCAGGTCGAGCGCGAGCTGGTGCGCCTCGAAGCCGAGGCGGCCGCCGGCCCGGAGACGTCGATCGCCGTCGCCGACGCCGTCCTGCCCGTCCTCGAGCGCGGAGGCGACGACGAAGGGCAATGCCGGGCGTGGCACCTGCGCGCCACGGCCGCGGCGATCCGCGGCCGCATCGCCGATGCCGACGCCGCCTGGCGCGTCGCCGCGGAGTGCGCCGCGCGGGCCGGCAACGAACGTGAGGCGCAGGAGATCGACGGCTGGCGGGCCACCGCGGCGGCCCTGGGCCCGATGCCCGTCAGGCAGGCCATCGGCGAGGTCGAGGCGTTTCTCGAGCGCGTGCGGACGCGACCGTATCCGAGCGCCCTCGCGGCGAACCCGCTGGCGCTGCTGTATGCGATGGACGGCCGCTCCGAGCAGTCCGACCGGCTGTTGCGCGAGGCCTACGCCACGCTCGAGCAGCTGCGTGGCCTGTGCGCCGGGGTCTCGCACCTGCAGGCGATGGCGCGGATCGCCGACGGGCGTCCAGAGCTCGCCGAGCCGCCGCTGCGCGGCGACATCGAGCTGCTCGGCGAGATGAGCGGCAACGCCACGCTGGCCACGACGACCGCGCTGCTAGCGCAGGCGCTCTGGGCCCAGGGGCGCCACGCGGAGGCCGACGAGCTGGCGCGCCGCACGCAGGCCGACGCGACGCCCGACGACATCGACCCGCAGATCGCGTGGCGGGGCGTGCACGCGAAGATGCTTGCGCGCGAGGACCGCCATGCCGAGGCGGAGACGCTGGCGCGCGAGGCCGTCGGCCTGGCCGAGCAGACCGATCTGCTCCCCACCCACGCCGGGGCGCTGCTCGACCTCGCCGACGTCCTGCGCACCGGCGGGCGCGCAACCGAGGCCGACGACGCCGTGCGCGGCGCGCTCGTGCTGCTCGAGCGCAAGGGCCACGCCGCGGGGGCCGCGCGGGCACGCGCGCTGCTGACCGACTCCGCCATCGGGGCGTGACGGGCGACCGCCGCGCCCGGCGCGGTGACGCGCTTCACCCCGGCGGGGGAGGATTAACCCGGCGGCGTCGGATACAGATTGCGTCCACGTAACCACGAGCGGGAGCCGAGAACATGGTCAGGTCGAACTTCACCACCGTCAGGCTGAGCGACGATGGGGCGACCCTCAGCGTCACCGGCGTCTCGCGGGACGTCGACGAGATCCGCGAGCTGCGAATCGCCGTCGCCGCGCCCCAGGAGGCCGACCCCCTGAACGTCGGCGCCGATCTGGCACCGCTGGACGAGCAGATCCTAGAGGCGGTCGCGGGACCGATCGACAATCCGTGGACCGTCGACGTCGCGATCGAGCCCGGCATGTTCGCTCGCGGCGACGTCGTCGCGCTCGCGGGCGGCGCGGTGTGCTGGAAGCCGCAGACGACCGACGGCGCGCCGGACGGCGGCCGACTGAGGTTCGAGACGTGGATCGGTCACACGACGGTCTTGTCCGTATCCGATGCCAAGCCGGTCTGACCTGTCCCGGCGAGGCACCGGCTGCGGCAGGAGCCACGGCGCAGTGCCGCCGCGCGGGCAGGACGGGCGCGCCGAGAGCGGCGGCCGGTTCGGACGGATGTTCTGCGACGCCGCCCGACCCGACCCCGGCGACGACGCCGTCGAGGAGCTCGTCCGCCTGATCGAGAAGCGCTCGGCGACGCACGGCCCGAACGACACGATCCCGGCCGGCTTCACCTACCTCGGCCAATTCGTCGACCACGACATCACCTTCGACCCGACATCGAAGCTCGACGGCGACAACGACCCGCTGGCGCTCGTCAACTTCCGCACTCCGCGCTTCGACCTGGACTCGGTGTATGGCTCCGGCCCCGACGATCAGCCGTTTCTGTACGAGTGGACGAACCGCGACGACCGCGGCGTGAAGCTGCTCGTCGGGGGCGACGCCGCGCTCGCGGACCTCCCGCGCAACGCGCAGGGCCTGGCGCTCATCGGCGACGCGCGCAACGACGAGAACCTCATCGTCTCGCAGCTGCACCTGTTGTTCATCCGCTTCCACAACGCGGTTGCCGATCACATTCGCGACACGCAACGGCTGCAGGGGGCGGCGCTGTTCGAGCGCGCTCGGCAGGTTGTGCGCTGGCACTACCAATGGATCGTCACCCACGACTTTCTGCGCCGCGTCGCGGGGCCGCTGGCCGGCGAAGTGCTCCGCGACGGCGATTCACCGTCCGCGCCGGCCAGTGTCCACCTGCGCCACTTCAACTGGGAGGACGAGCCGTTCATCCCGATCGAGTTCTCCGGCGCCGCCTATCGCTTCGGACACAGCATGGTGCGTCCGAAGTACCGGTTGATGCGCGGCGCCCCCGTCGTCGCGATCTTCCCGCCGGCCGGCGCCGAGTCGGGCGACGGCGACCTCGGCGGCTTTCGCCCTCTGACGCGGCCGCTGGCGCTCCACTGGGACCTGTTCTTCTGGGAGAAGCCGATCGAGCACACCACCAACAGCAGCCTGCGCATCAACAACCGCGTCGCGCTCGAGCTGTTCGCGGTCCCGGACCGCGGCGTGCTCCCGCGCCTGAACCTGCAGCGCGGGCGGGCGCTGGACCTGCCGAGCGGCCCCGCGGTCGCAGCGGCGATGGGAGCACGCCAGCTCGATGCCCGCGAGCTGCAGCTCGAGCCGCTCGCCGACGACGGGCTGCATGAGATCCTGCTGAACCAGACGCCGCTCTGGTACTACGTCCTCTGCGAGGCCGGCACGAACGAGTTCGGGCGCGGCGGCGAGCACCTCGGACCTGTCGGCGGACGCATCGTGGCGGAGGTGCTGGTCGGTCTGCTGCAGGGCGATCCCGAGTCCTACCTCTCGTGTGATCCGGCCTGGCGCCCGACGCTGCCGGCCGCGAGAGCGTGCGATTTCACGATGATCGATCTCGTGCGGTTCGTCCGCGACGCGGAGGCCTGACGCGCGGCGACCGGCTTGAGTCGCGTCTGTCGACGCACCTAGAGTCCGAGCCATGGACCTCCCCCACGCCCTGCATCGCGCCACGCCCGCCGAGCTGAAGGAGCGCATCGAGGCCGAGCGCCGTGAGCGTCCGTTTCTGCTCTACCGCGACGGCGACGAGGCGCAGCGGATCGTGGACCTCGACGGCGCGCCGGAGCGGCTGACGATCGGGCGCAGCACGACGAACGATCTCGCGCTGAGCTGGGACGCCGAGGTCTCGCGGGTACATGCGAGCCTCGAGCGGGTCGGCGACGAGTGGACCTTCGTCGACGACGGGCGCTCGCACAACGGCTCGTTCATCGACGGCGAGCGCGTGAGCGGCCGGCGGCGGCTGCGCGAGGGCGACATCATCGCCCTCGGCCGGACGACGATCGTGTTTCGCAGCCCGACCGGTCGCGAGTCGTTGCGCACGGCGACCTCGCAGCAGCGCGCCGCGCCGAAGGTCTCCGCGGCGCAGCTACGCGTGCTCACCGTCCTCTGCCGCCCCTACGGCGAGGGCTCGTACGCCGTGCCCGCATCCAACAAGCAGATCGCCGACGAGCTCGTGATCGGCGTCGAGACGGTGAAGAGCCACATGCGCGCGCTGTTCGATGCCTTCGATCTCGGCGAGGTGCCCCAGCACCAGAAGCGGGCCACGCTGGCCCAGCGCGCGCTGCAGACGGGCCTCGTCTCGCCGAAGGGCTGAGCTCACGGCACGCGCAGCGCCGAAGCCGTCGCGTGCGGCGCGAGGTTGCGCAGCGCCGGCTCGTGCGCGCCCGGCGCGGCCAGCGCGGCATCGAGCGCCGCGCGGTGGCCCGCCGCGCGTTCGCGCCCGTAGGGCGCCGCGATGTCGGTGCTCACGAGAAACGCCCAGTCGCTGGACTGCAGCGCGAGCAGCTCGCGCACGGCGCGCTCGTCGGCGGCGCCGGCGCGCGCGGCGGCCACGGTGCGCAGCTCGGCGTCGCGCGCGCTCGAGGCCATGTCGGCGACCGGCGGCGCGCTCCACGTCGTCAGGTCGCGTGGCGTGCCCCAGGTCGTCACCGGCAGCTCGGCGGCGGCGGGCGCGGGGGCCGGCGGGTGGCGGGCCAGCGCCTCGTCGAGGCGGGCGATCGCCAGGCCCTGCTCGGCGGCCTCGCCGAGCACGGCCTCCAGCCACAGCGGCCCCTCGTGCCACCAGTCGCCCAGCAGCTCGGTGTCGATCGCCAGCACGCACAGGCCGCCGCCGGCGACCCGCTCGCGCACCCGCCGGACGAAGTCCGCGCCGTGCTCGCGGGCGGCCGCCGCGCCGCGCGCCGGGTCGTACGCCGTACCGTCGTTGCTCCACGCGCGGTGGCGGTGGGCCGTGAACGCGTGGTAGCTGCGATAGCGCGGGTCGCTCGGATAGCCGGCCCGGCCCCAGACGAGCTCGATCGTCGCGCGGTCGATCGGGACGAGCCGCGGGCCGGCGTCCGGCTGCAGCGGGCGCAGGTGCGCGGCGGGCGCGAGGACGTCGGTCAGGTCGACGCAGACGGCCCGCACCCCCGCCTCCACGAGCCGCTCGTCCAGCCCCGGCGCGTAGGCACACTCCGGCAGCCACAGGCCGCCGCCCCAGTCCGCGCCGAAGCGGGCGCGGTGGGCGTCGATGCCCGCCCGCAGTTGCAGGCGCACGCCGTGGTCGGTCGCGAGCAGCGGCAGGATCGCGTGCGTCGCCGCGGACGTCCACGCGGCGTGACGGCCGAGCGCCGCCGGCAGCCCCCCGGCGCCCTCCAGCGCGGCGAGCCGGGCGCGCGCCCACTCGTAGCGCGCCGCGGAGTGCTCGAGCGCGGCCACGACGCCCGCGTCCCGCGCCGCCACGGCGGCCGCGATGTCACGGCGGTGCGTCTCAACGCGCGTCGTGGCCAGGAAGGCGGCGCAGCGCGCCATCGCGCCCGGCTCCTCGAGCTGATCGCACAGCACCGGCGTCAGCGACAGCGTCACCGGCGCACCGTGCTCGAGCACGTCGAGCAGCGGCAGGTAGGAGGTCGCGATCGACTCCCACAGCCACTCCTCGCCGAACGGCCAGGTGCCGAAGCCCGCGACGTAGGGCTGATGCGAGTGCAGGACGATCGCCAGCTCGCCGCCGCCTGGCGCCGGCATCAGGCGCGCAGGACGGCCACGAGGTCGAGCGCGCCGTGCAGCTCGCTCGCCACCCCGGGACGCAGCGCGAAGTCGCGCGCGTCGATCGCGGGCACGAAGCGGTCATAGAAGGGCTTCGTCAGGCGCAGCCGCGCGTGCACCGCATCCCAGCCCAGCCGCAGCGCGGCGGCGTGCAGCGCGAGCTTGCGGGCGTGGAAGAGACCGTGCATCCGGACGGAGCCGAAATGCGCGCGGCACAGCGCGGAGAACTCCTCGGGGCGGTACTCGT
>JAUXSD010000053.1 GCA_030681525.1 Solirubrobacteraceae bacterium | reverse complement strand
CGGATCGAGCACCGCGGGCCCGGGTACCGCAGCCGGGTCGACGATCTGCCCCATCGCCGGCGCAGGCATGACGGCCACCGCGGCGAGCGCTGCCAGGAGGGTCGTCGCGATCTGCCCGGGGCGCTGGCTGCCTTGACGTCCGGCTGAAACGCGCTCGTGCGCCATGCGTTGTTGCCCCGCACCGTCCGCCCGCCACGAAGTCGCTCGCTGCACGCACACATCGTAGCGAGCCTCCTACGTCGCGTCGGAAGTAGCCGCGATTCACACTCGCCGCCTCTTATGGACCCACAACATCTTCTTGGCGCTGTCCTGTCGCCGCCTCGCCCGCTATGCTCCGCGCCGTTGATGTGCCGAGTCTCGCCCGGTCAGTCCGGGCGGGAGCGGGGGACCCCGGTCGTTGGGGCGAATCGGCTCTATGAGTCGTAGCGCGTGTGCGCGAGCCCGTCAGCTCACCTCGTAGGCGCCCATAACGAGAGGTAGCTGCGATCGCCCACACACTTCATCGACTGCTGTATCGCGCGGCAAGCCCTGCGCTGCTCATCGCGCTGCTCCTGCCCGTGGCAGCGTTCGCGCATACGCCGCGCAGCGGCGGGGCCGCGTATGTTGAACCCGAGGTGAGCACCCTCAAGTGCGCGGCCACCGGCGACGCACGCAGCTGTCCACGGGGAGCGGTGCTGCGCCTCAGCGGCGAGAACCTTGCCGACACGAAGACCGTGATATTCCTCGGCGCGTCCGGGTCCCGCGACGACCGCCGCGCGCGCACGAGGAGCGCAAGCCAGCACCGCGTGCTGGTCGCGGTTCCGACCGCCGCGCGCAGCGGTCCGCTTCGCGTCGTGGGTGACGCGGCCGCCACCGTCGCGCCGCGCCTGAAGGTGCTGCCGGTCGCCGCCGCGCGGCCCGCCTTGCCGGCCTCGGCTCCCGGCGTCGGCAGCTTTCCGGTGCAGGGGGCGCACGACTACGGCACCGCCGTCAACCGCTTCGGTGGCGGCCGCGACCACCAAGGGCAGGACATCCTCGCCGCCTGCGGAACACCGCTGGTCGCCGCGCTCGCCGGAGAGGTCACGCTGACGCGTTTTGAGGAGCGCGCCGGCAACTACGTCGTCATCAAAGCCGACGACGGCACAAGCCAAGCGTACATGCACATGCTCGAAACCGCCGCGGTCAGCAAGGGCGATCGAGTGACCGCTGGCCAGCCCATCGGTCAGGTTGGGCAGACGGGACGAACAACGGCCTGCCACCTGCACTTCGAGCTGTGGACCGCACCTGGCTGGTACGAGGGCGGCACGGCAGTCGATCCACTGCCGTTCCTGCAAGCCCTGGATAACGCCGCGTAGGTCACCGCCGCACCCCAAGTGCGTTGTCGTCGCGCTACCGCGCAGGATCTGGTTGCGTCATGCTCGGACAGTCGCGCCTTGTGGTGGCGCTCGCTGCTCCCACATCAGGTAGGATCCCGGTGGGTACCTCCTCGACAAGGCAGTGCCCACCCTGGCGATACGGGCCTCTGTGCCTCCGTCAACCCGGAGCGCGGCCGCGGCGATATCGGCCGCGGCCGCGTCCGATCCAGGCCGAGCATCCTGGCGGAACGCATGCCGTAGCGACGAGCCGGCCGATAGCCCTTGAGACGGCTCCTTGAACCCGTCCCAAGGCTGCCGGTGACTTATCGCGCTCCGCGGCCGGGGGCGCCCGCTCGCGCGAGGATCTGCCCGATCTGCGCGACGGACGCGGGGTGGCCCACGATCTGGCCCATGGCGTCGTAGACAACAGCCCCGCCGACTGCCGTGACCTTGAACATCGACGCCAACGACCCGTTGCGATCGTCGATGACATAGCGGGCGCCTGGACTGCCCGCCGCACGAGCGAACGCGGCAATATCGCGTCGGCTCGTCGCCGAGTCCAGGCTGACAACCAGTAGTTGTGCCGACTGCCGCGCACGCCTGACCGCCCGTGCCGCTGCACGCACGGCATCCACGCACTCAGCGCAGTTAGCCGGCGTGACGAACACCGCGACGCCGGGACGACCATCCGGCACGCGCACGGCTCGGCCGTCGACGTCGCGCATCGACATCTGCATCCCGGAACCGTTGCCCATGTCCTGCATCCGCATCCCCCCCATGTCGCCGACGGGCACCGCGTCCTGCGCCGTGGAGGTGACGACGAGGACCACGAACCCCACGGCGCTCACGGCGATGAGAGCGCCCCAGATCGTGCGCGTGCGGCGATCAGCGGCCACCGGCGGCGGATCGGGCCCGTCTGAAGGCTCAGCGTTCGACATCAGGGGGTGACGGCCACGGGGCAGGCGGACGCGCCGCGCAGGCGGACGCCAAGGCCGGTGGTCAGCAGAGTGATGCTCAGCACGCCGAGTACCGGCTGCAGCGGCGCCCAGTAACTGAGGGTCCCGCCGACGCCGATCAACGGGACGACAACCTTGTTGCAGATCGGGCAGCCGACGGCGAACGTCGTCAACACCGCCCCGCCGAGCGCTCGCCCTGCGCGATCGGGCGTCACTGCGTCAGCACGACCCGGTACGCGGATGTAGGTGGCGGCGGTGAGCCCGAGCAGAATGGCCGATGCCGCCCATACGGGATAGTCCCACCACCTCACGGGGGTCATCCTGGTGTAGAAGCTCGTCTCGATAATGCCGGTCGGGACTCCCATGACGAGCGCTGCGCCCACGCCGACGAGCAGCGCGACGAGCCAGCGCCGCCGCGGCCAGGCTCCGAGACCGGTCAGCACCAGCCGTAGAACCATACGCGGGCGCTGCTCGCGACTCGGAGGCGGTGGCCACATCGCCATGGCGCAATCGTACCGCGCCATTCCTACGGCTCGTCGGAGCCGCCCGCGCCGGCTGGTTACCGGTGCCTCGGCGCAGCGTCAATGCGCCAGGGTCACCTATCCGGCGAGGGACGCAACGCGCGACGCACAGTCGGCGGAAGGACTGGGTCGACCTTCGCGGCGTGGCGTGGGCTGCACCTGGAGAGCTCGTCACGGGGCACGAGGATCGCCGACAGCATGGATCCGGATTCGTCGTCGATCGTCATCCGAAAGCGGTCACTGGGGAAGCGGCGGTACAACGCGATGAACGTCGTGGCGGTCGCATCGAGTCGTACGTTGGCGGCACGCCCTCGGCCACACCAGCTCGGCAGGCTGTGGAACGTCTGGTGCACGTTGTTCTGCACATCTCGCGGAACCGTCGTCCGGTCGTCGGCGGGCGTCACTGCTCGGCCACCTCGGTCGCTTGCGCCGCCGCAACCCGCCGCAGTGCCGATCGCCACGGGCGCCGCGATCACCGACCGGGTACATCGACCACGCGGAGGATGTGATGAAGATCCTCACCAGACGTCAAGGACCGGTCTATGAGTGCCAATCGCCGCCTCAACCAGCGGAACGCTCGCGCCGACGTACCCCGGCGCGGCTCATGCGACATCAGGGCTGCGGGTGGTGATGTCGCCACGAGGAACGGGAGGCGTCATGCGACCGAGGATCCGCTTCCGCGCGATCCAGGCGCCGCTGCGCAGCTGCAGGTACTTGACCTTGACGAGATGCGGGCGAGCGTGGTTCGTCGCGACGATTACCGCCTCGGCGGGTGCGAGGCCCGGGTCACGCGCGACCAGGATGTGGTCACCGACCTCGTAGCCGTCGGCTGCTCCATCAGGCGCGCTATCGGACTCCGATTCGAGCACGCGACTGAGGCTACGCGCCCCACCCGAGTCACGCCGCCGGACCCGCCTCCGACGGTGTGTCAGAGCGCGCGGGGGGACGCACCGAAGCGTGGATACCTCGTGGCCCAGCGGCGGTGGCACCTCGCATGTGCCGTCGGCGACAAGTCTTCGCAGAGGTGACCTCAACCGCGTGCGCGGCCGCTTGCGGCACCTCAAGCCGGCAACGCCAGACGCTGTCAGGCAATCAGCACCGGCGTGCCGATCGGGACGCGCTTGAAGAGCGCGATGACATCCGGGACATGCATGCGGATGCAGCCGTGCGAGGCGCGCGTGCCGATCGAACCGCTCTGGCTGGTGCCGTGGATGCCAACGCCGCCGACGATCCCCATCCAGCGCGCCTTGAGCGGGTTTGCGGCGCTGCCGCCGGTGACCGTCGTACCGGCGAGCTCACCGGCCCATGGGCTGTTCGGAACCGACCAGACGGGGTTGACCTGCTTGGACACGATCGAGAAGCGCCCGCGCGGGGTCGGATAGGCCCGTTGGCCGACGGCGACCTTGTAGCGCTTGACGACCTTCAGGTGCTTGAACAACCGCAGCGTGAACGTTCGCTGGTCGATCGTGAGCACGGTCGATGCGCTGCGGCGGACCTCGTTGGCCGTCACCCGTGGCTTCGGGCGCAGCAGCGCGGGCGTGAGCTCACGCGCGCGTCGCGGATCCTCCAGCGCGGCGCCGATCTCGCGCGCAAGGCGTCGACCGTCGATGTCGCGGCCCCGGCGCGAATGCGTGACGCGCACCCGCCTGACGGACATCTGCAGCTGCGCGTCGCGCGGCGCGACGCGCAACCGGCGGTCGACGCCGCCGGCGAAGCGCTCGACGCGGCGCTTGGAGAACTGCACGGCGAGCGGCACCTCCACCGGGCTGCCGAGCGCGCTGCGTCCAGCGGCGAGCGCGCGCTCGGCAGTGCGCAGCGCATCGAAGCGCACGCGCGCCTGACTGCTCGTCAGCGTCCGAGTCAGGTTCGCCGCCCTGACGGTGACCGAGCTGCGCTCGACGCGGTCCGCCAAGACGCCATCCAACCTCGCCGCAGCTTCCGTGACCGTCAGGCCGGAGAGGCTTTCGCCGGCGGCGCTGACCCCGTCAGCGATCCGCTCGGGGCCGGGCGGTTGCTGCGCGACGGCTTGGCTCGCGACGAAGGCGATCACCGCGGCCAAGCAACATCCGGCGGCGATCCGCAGCATCGACTTCACGCAGTGGACCTACCCCCCATCGCTGGGTTCTCACACAGAGCGTCGGAACAGGCGAGCGGCGCAGACGGCAGCGACTACCGCAACGCGCCCGAGCGCGCACTGACAGCATGTAGGAGCCTATTCGCCGGCGCGGGTTGCCACAACCTGGCAACGCGGTATGCGTGCAGCACCAGCGATGGCATGTCGGCAACCCGCGACCCAAGAAGTGAGCCACGTGAACCGGTTCGGCCTCCCGCTCATCTTGTCCGTGCTTGCCGCCCTCGCGGTCGCCGCCTGCGGTCGCGAAGACGCGACGCCGTCCGCCCGCGAGTCGCAGCGCAACGACTCCTCCGCGGCCGCAACAGAAACCGCGCCGATGCTCGCGAGATCGCCCCGCGATGCTCCCAAGCGCGCACCAGCGAGCGCCCGTGCCACGCCGCGACCCTCGATTGAGATCGTCAGACCGGTGGCGCGCGAGGCGGTGCGCGGCGACGCCGTGACGGTGTCTGTCGTGGTCAAGGCCTTCAAGTTGGTCAACCAACGCGTCCGTCCGCCGTTTCCGCCTCCCGTCGCCGGGCAGGGCCATGTCCACTACTACCTCGACACGAACAGCCTCCCGACGACGCACTCGCGTCCTGCCACGGGCGTATACCGGTCGATCCCGGCGACGGACTACACGTGGACGGGCGTCGAGCCGGGCAAGCGATCGTTCGCGGTGCAGCTGGTCGGCCGGGATCACGCGCCGCTGACTCCGCCCGTGACAGACCGGATCACCCTCGATGTCGGCTAGGAGCCTGGGTCGGTAATCGCGCCGCTGGTGCTGTCCGGCGGGTTTAAGAGGATGGGGTCGTCCACGAGGTGGAGGATCGCATGGCGACGACGGTGGGGCAGGATCGGTTGGTCGAGGTGGTGTCGGTCGTGGCGCCGGCAGCGCAGCGCGTGCCGGTGGGTGTTGCGAAGGCGTTCCGGGCTTATGACCCCGATCAGGTGCTGTTGATGTCGCCGGTTCTCGGCGAGTGGGTGCCGGAGGGCGACCTTGCCCACTTTGTGTCTGATCTGGTCGAGGATGCCTTGGACTTGTCGGCGGTGTATGCGTCGTATGAGTCTGAGCGCGGTTATCCGCCGTATGACCCGCGGTTGATGGTCAAGCTGCTGGTCTACGGTTACGCCAACGGGGTCTGCTCGTCGCGCAAGCTTGAGCGCGCGACGCATCGCGATGTCGCGATCCGGATGTTGTGTGCCGGCCAGCATCCGGACTATCGGTCGATCGCGCGCTTTCGCGCTCGGCATCTCGACGCGCTGTCAGAGCTGTTCGTGCAGGCGCTGCGCTTGTGCTCGAAGGCCGGGCTGGTCAAGCTCGGATCGCTGGCGCTGGACGGCACGAAGCTGCGCGCCAACGCGTCGCGGCGCAAGGCGATGTCTTATGAGCGGATGGCCAAGAAGGAGGCGCAGCTGGAGGACGAGATCGCGGGGCTTCGCGCTCGCGTCAGAGCGCTGCTCGAGCAGGCCGAGGCGACCGATGCTGCCGAGGACGAGCGCTACGGCGCGGAGATGCGTGGCGACGAGCTGCCCGCCGAGCTCGCGCGCCGCGAGACGCGTCTGGCGGTGCTGCGTGAGGCCAAGGCGGAGCTTGAGGCCGAGGCCAAGCAGCGTGAGGAGGACCGCCGCGCAGCGATGCGCGCCGAGGGCCGCGAGCCGCGTGATCCGCCCGGCGGGAGACCGACGAACTGTGTGTGAGGCCGGGGCGACATGTTGAGGGTCAGCCTGGGAATCGGTCTCCGAAGTGGATCTTGAGCGCTGCGCGGGGTGCTGTCCAGGTGCGGTTGCGTTGCCATTTGGCGTCGGCGCGCATGATCGCGAGGTAGATCAGCTTGGTCGCGGCCTGCTCGTCAGGGAAGTGCCCGCGCGTCTTGATCGCCTTGCGGACCTGGCGATGCAGCCCCTCGATCGTGTTGGTGGTGTAGACCGCGCGGCGCAGCTCGTCAGGCAACGACAGAAACGGGATGACGTGCTGCCAGTCGCGGCGCCATGCCTGCGCC
>JAUXSD010000193.1 GCA_030681525.1 Solirubrobacteraceae bacterium | reverse complement strand
TTATGTCGGCCGCCCGCTGCTCGTCACCGAGAACGACTACGAACTCCGCCTCTACAACGGCGACACAGGCGTCGTAATCCAGAACGGTTCCGGCCGTGTCAGCGCCGCCTTCGAGCGCGGCGGCGAGCTGCTCGAGTTCACCCCGACGAGGCTCGGAGCGATCGAAACGGCCTTCGCCATGACGATCCACAAGAGCCAGGGCTCGCAGTTCGACATCGCAGTCGTCCTGTTGCCAGCGGCCGCGTCGCGGATCCTCACTCGAGAGCTGCTCTACACGGCGGCGACACGCGCTCGTACGCACCTCATCCTCGTCGGAACCGAGGACGCGCTCCGGACCGCAGCTGCACGACCGGTGGCGCGCGCATCGGGACTGCGGACGCGGCTGTGGCGATCTCCGCTCATACAGCCGTCAAGCCCGAGGTAAGTGCCCGGCGGGCCGAACCTCGAGGGATGGCATCCGCGGATAAGCGCCGCCAGTCTACGGCTACCCCCAATGCTTCCTCGCCCAGACGCTTCTGTGCCGGATACCGTGCGCCGGCTCGGTTAGACGGTCACCGACGGGTCGAGTAGTCGGCGCCGCGCCCCGGGTCAGCGGCGTCGAGGAGGTCGACCTAGGCAGGCATGCAGCCGACCGTAGCGCCGGGCCGCTGCCTGAAATCCGCGACGAGCGAGCTCGCTGCGTCTGCTTATCGGGAAGGCAGTGGAACGTCCCGACTGTCCGTTAGATTCGAGCGGCATGCTGTCGCATCCCGCAGTCCGCGTCGGCGCTGTACGCGGCAGGTACTTCCGGGAGAACTTCGCCCAAGGCGGCATCGATCTCGTCCAGATCGTGCCCGAGCTGATCACCAACGCGGACGCGGCGATCACCGCGGGCGGTCGTGGCCACGGCCGCATCGAGTTGCGCTTCGGCGCGCCGGCCGCGGCGTTCATCGCCGCATGGCGCGCGCAGATGCGGTCGCTGCGGGCACCGGCGCTGTCGAGCTGGCGCTTCGAGGTCAGCTGCGCCGACGACGGCGTCGGCGTGGACGCGGATGCGGTCGAGCGCCGCCTGGGAGTGCTCGGCGAGCTGCCCGAGGCCGGCGGTGGCCGTGGTCTGTTCGGCCGCGGGCTGCGTGACGTGTGGCTGGCGCAGGGAGCGGGCCGCATCGAGGGTGTCCGGGAGGGGCGAGCTGTCGAGTCGTGGTTCTTCCCCGCGACTGGCGATGACCCATATGCGTACATGCACGTCCGCGACGAGCCCGTCACGGGCGTGCCGTCATGGACGCGTGTGACAGTCCCGCTGGCAGCGGAGCGGCTGCCCTCCGACGGGCGCCTGCGCGCGCTCGTGTCCCAGCTCGTCCAGCTGCGCCCGGTGCTCGAGGACCCGACGCGGGAGGTATGGCTCGAGCTGCCGTCCGGCGCGGTGGAAGTGGTTGGGCTGTCGACGCCCCGTCCGGACCCAGAGCACCCGCTCCTCTTCGATGAAGAGGTCGCGGTCACGGGTGACGTGCGCGCGCGGGTCACGGTCCGCCGCAGCGCGCAGCCGCTGTCGGCGGGCATGTCGCGTGCGACGCGCCAGGGTGGGCTCGTCGTGCGCTCGGGCCGCGCGGCGCACGAATCGACGTTCGCGTCACACGAGGGGGCGCCGGGCACCCGCAACCTCTACGGCGAGGTGCGCTGCGACGCGTTGGAGGCGCTGCAGCGCGACGCCCTGCAGCGCCCGCGCCCGCAGGTCGTCGTGAAGGTCGATCGTTCGGGTCTCAACGACAACCATCCGATCGTCAGAGCGCTGTACGCGGCCATCGACGACGTCCTGCGCCCGATCGTCGCCGCCGAGGAGCGGCGCACTCGCGCCCATCTCGTCAGGGCCGGCGGTGCGCTTCGCGCGCGCGACCAGGTCGGGCTGCGCGCGCTGAATGACATTCTCAAGGGCACGTTTGACACGCCGGGCAAGGCAGGCTTCGAACCCGGCCAGACGCCCACGGACCGTCCCGCGGTAAGCGACACTCGCGACGAGCCCGAGGCGTCCCCCGGCGACGAGCTGGGACAGCGTGAGGTCACCGACGACCCCGCCCCTGCAGTGCTGCCGGCCCCGATCCGCTTCAAGCAGGCGCTCATCCGGCTTCACCCCGGCGAGCGCCGTGGGGTGTCGCTGCTCGTCGACCCGGAGCGCATCTCGCCAGGGCAACCGATCCAGGTCGCCGTCGATCCCGGTCTCGGGATCAACCTCTGGACGTCGACCGTCCCCGACCCTGGGCGCGGCGGGTGGTCGCGCATCTCCGCCAACCTCCGCTGCCGCGTCAGCGCCGAGCCGGGCGCCCGCCTCAGCGTGCTCGCCGAAGCGGGTGGTCACACTGCCGAGCTCGTGGCGCTGATCGTCCGCCACCGTGCGAGCGGCTGGGTTCGCGAGATCGCGCGCAAGGACGAGGACGCCGAGGTCGAGGCGCACTTCGACCCTGAGACAGGCATCGTCACCGTCTTCGAGGGCCGCCGCGAGTTCAAGGCACTGGAGCGTGCCGCGCGCCGCTCGGGCCTTCCGAAGGGGCGCGTGCGCGAGTACCTCCCCTATCGCATGCTCGAAGTCGAGGTCGCCGCCAACACCGTCTACGCATGGGCGGCGGACGAGATACTCGCTCGCCGCCTCGGCGAGGAGCGTCCGAGCGCCCCTGCCGAGTACGCATCGGCGGTCCGTCGCGAAACCCAGTCGCTGCGCTACCGAGCCCACGAGAAGCTCATGCGGGCGTTTCTCGACGACGACGTTTACGAGGGGCGCGTGCGGATCGACCCCCAGCCGCGCCGTTCGGCCGGCCAAGCCTCGCTGCTCGATGACTGAACGCCGACCAGATCCACACTCACGCCCTCCTTCCTGACGAGACACGTGAGATCGTCGCGGCCCTTCGTCACGCGGAGCGGCTGAGCACTATCGAGATCGCCGGAGCGATCGGGCTTTCGCGTCCCGCCGCGCTGAAGCGTCTGAACGCTCTCCGGGAAGCCGAAGTGATCACGTGGGTTGGCAAGTCCCCCAAGGATCCAAGAGCCTTCTGGACCCTTCCTCCGGCCTAGTCGAACGGCACCCTGAACCGAAAAGATGAGAGTGCTTTTAGAGTTGGCGAACGGAGCGGGAGCGACGGGACTCGAACCCGCGACCTCCGGCGTGACAGGCCGGCGCTCTAACCGACTGAGCTACGCCCCCAAGGGACCGCCAGTATAGGAAGACGGGGCGCGCTGCTGCGCGCGCGGCATAGATTGGGGCTGTGAGCGGGCGTCCTGCGGTCGATGTGGTGCTGCCGTTTCGGGGGTCGGAGGAGCGGCTGGCGCTCGTCCTCGAGCGGCTGGGCGGGCTCGAGCTCGGGCGCGGCGACACTGTGATCGTGGCGGACAACCGGCCGGGGGCGCGGGACCGCGACGACGCCGGCCGGGTCCGGGTGCTCGGGGCCGGCGAGCTGCAGACCTCCTACCACGCGCGCAACCGCGCGGTGGCGGAGGGGACGGCGCCTTGGCTTGTCTTTCTCGACTCCGATGTGCTTCCTCCGCCGGATCTGCTGGCGCGCTACTTCGAGCCGATGCCGGGCGAGCGGGTCGGGCTGCTCGCGGGGGCGGTCATCGACGAGGAGCCAGGCGAAGACGACAGCACGCCGGCGGCGCGCTACGCCTGGCTGAAGTCCTCGATGAGCCAGGAGATCACGCTTGCGGACGATCGCTTCGCGTTCGCGCAGACCGCGAACGCGGCGGTGCGACGCGCGGCGTTCGAGCAGGTCGGGGGCTTCGAGGAGCGGGTGCGATCGGGCGGTGATGCGGACCTCTGCTTCAGGGTGCGCGCGGCGGGGTGGACACTGGAGCGGCGCGAAGGGGCGGCGGTGGTCCACCGCAACCGGCAGACGATCCCGCGGATGTTGGCTCAGCGGGCGCGGCATGGTGCGGGCGCGGCGTGGCTGGCGCAGCGCTGGCCGGGCGCTCTGCCGCGGCGGCGCTGGCCCGGGCTCGCGTGGTGGGGCGCGAAACGGGCGGCGGCCGGCATGGTGGCTGCAGCTCGGCGCGACCGCGACGCGGCGCTGCTCGGGCTGCTCGACGGTCCTGCCGTCTGGGCGTTCGAGCTCGGGCGGCTGATCCCCAACCGGCCGCGCCCGCGCCCGCGGCTGCGGCTCCCCAAGCGCCTTCAGCGGCGGTAGGGATCGCGCCGCGGGACGAGCGCGCGCAATCCGCGCCGCTGTGCCGACCGCAACGCCGCCGCATCGCCGGCCAACGCCCGCTCGCGGACCTCGGAACTGACCAGCCCGCCGTGCGCACGGTGCAATTCCAACTGGCAACGGGCCAGGCCCTCGACGTCAGCCGTCAGTCCTCCCGGGTGGCGGCGGTAGCGCACCAACGTCTCCCTCACACAGATGAACCCGCCGCCGCGCGCGGCCAGCCGCAGCCACAGGTCCCAGTCCTCCGCGACGCGCACCGGTGAGGCGAAGCCGCCGGCCGCCTCCAGTGCGGAGCGGCGCAGGACCATGCTCGACGTCGGGATCGGGTTGGACTCGTACAGCAGCGTCGTGAGCGCCGGACCAACGTGCACCCCCGGGCGAAGCTCGGCCCAGCGCTCGCCCGTCGCCCGCCCGTCGGCGCCGACGATGAGCGCGCGGCCGAAGCAGGCGACGGCCTCCGGAGACTCCTCCAACGCGGCAAGTTGCAACGCGAGCTTGCCCGGCAGCCAGGCATCGTCGGCGTCGCACAGCGCGACCAAAGACACGGCAGAACCCAGCGCAGCCAGACCGCTCTCACGCGCCGCCGCCGGGCCGCCGCACGCCTCCCGCCGTACCAGGCGGACATAAGGCGCGTGATCCGGATGCAACTCCAGCGGCAGCGGCGAGGCGTCGTCGACCACCACCACCTCGAAACCCGACCGAACGCCCTCCTGAGCCAGCACGCAGTCCAGCGTCTCCGCCAGGTACGGGGCGAAGCCGTGCACGGGGACGATGACGCCGATCACGAGGCCGCCAGCCTAATGCGAGTTTCGTTGCAGCCGGAGGACGCGCACGGCGCAGCGCCAAACACCCGCTCGGGTGGAGGCGTCGACACGGAAGACTCTGCGGCCGGCCGGGAGGCTGGCGCGCCATGTGCTGCTGCCACCGCTGCTCGCGGTGCTGGCGGTGCTCTGCATGCTCGTGGCGATCGCGATCTCCTTCGGCCACGACACCAAGGCCAACCCGCTCGCCGCGCCGCCGACGCACGACGAGATCGCGCGGCAGCTCACGACGGACCTCGAGGGCAAGCCCAGCGCGGCCGACATCCGCCGCGCGGTTAAGCCGCTCAGCGAGCGCCGGCGGCTGCTGGCCAAGCACCCCTTCTACGCCCTCTACACGATCGCCAAGCAGCACTTCGACGTCTCGCTGTACCTCGTCGCCGCCGTCCACTACCAGGAGACCGGCTTCAAGAAGGCCCCCGCCGAGCTGGCGAAGCAGCGCCGCTGGAAGCGCCATCGCAACGCCATCCACAGCATCGACCCCGAGGTGCGCCCGACCCGCTACCCGCACAGGACGGAGCGCCACCCCTCCCCGACCGACGACTTCGACGTCGTCATGGCGATCGCCCGGGGACTCGAATCCAACGGCGCGAACGGACTCGGCCCCGCCGCGCGCCGCGCCATCGGGAAGCGCTACGGCGCCACCCCGGAAGGCCGGCTCTCCGCGGCGATGGTGCTCGAGCGCGCCCGCGCGTGGATGCTGCTCGGCACGCTGCCGATGCCCGGCAGCGGCGAGCTGGCCACCCCGGTCAAGGGCGTCGTCGGCGGCTGCGGCTACTTCGGCTGCCCGCGCCCCGGCCACCTGCACAACGGCGTCGACTTCCTCGCGCCCACCGGCGTCCCGATCCACGCCGCCGACGGGGGCGTGGTGGTCAGCGTCGAGTCGCCCGGCCAGTCCGGCGGCTACGGCAACTTCGTCTGCATCCAGCACCGCCCGAACCTCGCCACGTGCTACGCGCACCTGAGCGCCTTCGCGGCCAGCGTCCGGCCCGGCGCGCGCGTGTGGCGCGGGCAGGTCATCGGCCTCGTCGGCTCGACCGGCTCGAGCACCGCCCCGCACCTGCACTTCGAGGTCCGCCGCGGCCCAGCGTCGTGCTCGGCCTGCGCGATCGACCCGCTGCCGCTGCTCTCCGGCGAGGTCCCGGCGACCGTGCTGCCCAAGATGGTCGCCACGGCACCGGCGGGCCCGCGCCCGCTGAACGTTGCGGCCGCACCGGTCGCGGTGGCACCCGCCGCCCCGGCGCCGGCGCCCGCTGCGAGCGCACCCGCCCCCCGCGGCGACAGCAACCCCGGCGACGCCGCCACCGAGGACGCGGTCCCCGATCCGCCGGTCGACGCCACGACCCTGCCGCCGGCGCGACCGAAGCCCGCCTCGTCGCAGTCCGGCGGGACGCGGCCGACCGAGGCGCCCGCGTCGAAGCCGGCGCCTCCGGCAGCCTCCACCGCGCCCGCGCCCGTCACGCAGGCCCCCGCGGCGCCGGCGCCGGCGCCCGCCGCGCCATCACCGCCCGCCGACACCGGCACCGGCGGCGCCACCCCCGACTTCTCCGCACCGCCGGCGGCCGCACAACACGGCGGCTGAGCGGCGCCCGCCGCCCCTACCGCACGTAGTACGCCCGCAGCCCGCTCAGCGCGCCGCCGTGCAGCACCGCGCGGTCGATCGCGTCGAAGTACGCCGCGTCGGCGACCAGGCTGTCCAGCGGCCCGATCCGGACCGTGCGCAGGTCGACCTGCGGGCCGCGCCGGCTCGGGTCGTCCCACGGCTTGTCGGGAACGAGCGCGAGGTGATTCTCGGCGCCACCCGCCGCGGCCACCGCCGCCACGCGTGCCGCGGGCGCGTCGGAGCGGATGTGCTCCAGCGCATCGACGACCTCCGTCCAGCTCATGTCGGCGTCCTCGATGCGCTCGTCGCGCAGCGAGACGACCCGCGACAGCCCCGGCGCGACCTCGATCGGCTCGGGCGCCACCGCCGCGCCCGCCTCCATCAGCGACGCCACGCCGTACATCGGGTAGCCGTTGATCGTCACGAGCCGCACGTCGGACTCGATGCTCGTGACGAGGTTGCGGTAGACGTCCTCCTCGCGCCGCGCGACGACGAGCAGGTCGGCGTGCAGGCCCGCCCGCAGCCGCCCGAGCCGCGCCTCCCAGCCGACCGCATCGGCCGGATTGCACGTCGCCATCCGGCAGAGGTCCTCGTCGGAGAACAGCCCGCCCAGCCGTTCGCGGTTGTACAGATGCGCCACCTTCAGCTCGCCGAGCAGCGACTTCGAGCCCGACGGCGACCAGTCCGCGCCGAGGCAGATCCGCATGCCGCGGGCGCGTGCGGCGGCGACGTCGGTCGTCGCGCCGTAGAGCCACAGGTTCGAGAACGGCGACCAGACGATCGAGCCGCCGCGCGGCATCCAGCCGGCGTAGTGCTCGTCGCGCAGCGCGGTGCAGTGGATGCCGACGAAGCGCGGCGCGAGGATCCCGTTCGTGTCGAGCACGTCGTACTCGGCCGCGAGTGCCGCGTCGGTCCCCTCGGCGAGGTGGTAGACGAACGCCTCACCCGCCTCCAGCGACGCCTTCGTGCGCGCGAACTCCTTCTCGCCCTCGAGCGCGAACACCGCCTGGCGCACGCCGACCCGCCCGGTGCGGAACGTCTCGTACTCGATGTTGCGGACCATCCAGCCCTCGAACGGCCGGCCGACCTTCGACGAGCCCTGGATCGCGGTCACGCCGCCGACGACCGCCTTCGTCTCGACGTACTTGAGCACCGCCTTGCCGTTGGCCTTGCACAGCGCGTTGACCGGCAGCGAGATCGAGGGCAGGTAGTCGCGGTCCTTCGGCCACTGGTCGCGGGCGGTCCACGGCGCGCTGCGGCCGGGCGCGATCCACAGCGCCAAGCAGTTGTAGGCGATGTGGTTGTGCAGGTCGATCAGGCCGGGGTAGACGATCGCCTCCGCGCCCGTGTCCACCCGGTTGGCCTGCTCGAACCCCGGCGGCGGCGGCGTCGCGGCGTCGGCGACCGCGACGATCTTCCCGTCGCGGTCGATGTACAGCACGCCGTCTGGGATCTGCGGCCGCCCCTCGTCGAACGTCACGAGGTGACCGGTGACGACGAGCGGCGCGGGCAGCAGCGGCCCTTCCATGGGCGAAGTATCTCCGCTGCGACGCTACGCGCGGCTCAGCGGCAGGACCACTCGCCTCCGCGCCCGACCTTGTGCATCCAGGCCGCGGCCAGCGCGTTCCACTTCGCGCGCCACGGCGAGCGGCGCGCGTACGGCGTCGTCCCCCAGGTCCCGGAGATGCGGAACTGAAAGAGCCCGGCGTGCGGGCCGCTGGCGGCCAGCGGGTCGAGCCTGGACTCGCAGCGCGCCTTGCGGACGAGCATCGCGTACGAGACGTGGTGGTGGATGGCCGCGCGGCGGATGCAGGGCAGGACGCGCTTCTGGGAGCACTGCTTCGCCGCGACGCGCTCGTCGCAGCGGACGGACTCACAGGCGGTGCCGCGCGCCAGCGCGGGTGCGGCGGGGGTGCAGCCGAGGGCAAACGGGACGGCAAGCAGCAGGAGAGGTCGTCTGATCGATCTGTTCCTTCTTGGTGGTCGCCGGGCGCTCGCGCGCGGCATGGGCATGAGCGATGACCCGGACGGGTCAAGGCTGGTCTCGTCGGGCCGCGCCGGGGTGGACGGTGCTGTTCGTGCGTCTGCGCGAACGGCCGCCTGGCGGACCCCTTAAACAGCGATGCTCCGCAACCGGAGCATCGACGCGGAGGATCGTAGCGACTTAGAGGAACCGGAGGCTGTACGGCTGGATGCGCGCGCTTCGTCTAATTGCCGGCCGGGCCGCCCGCGCGCCGGTGTGGGACGCGCCGCCGCGGCGCCGAGATCCGCGTGTCGCCCGCGGGGCTGGCCAGCCGGCGCTCGAGGTCGGTGAAGGCGTCGATGAGCTCGGTCGCCTCGAACGCGCGGTTGCGCCGCCCCGCGGTGCTCTGGCGCAGGACGCCCGCCGCGACGAGCCGCGGCACCGCCTCGTTGACCGCCTGCTCGCTACGGCCGATGAGCGCGGCGGCGCTGCGCACGGTGACGATCGGCGCGCCCGGCAGCGCCTCGATGAGCCGGGCCGCCGCCGAGCCGGCGCGCACGCGCCCCAGCCGCTCGCGCCACGCCCGCTGGACCTCGCGCACCCGCTGCTCGTAGCTCATGGCGTCGTCGACGGCGCGTCGCGTCGCCGCGGCGAACAGCTCGAGCCAGTCGTGCACGCCGTCGATCGCGGCCGGGGAGGTCGGCGCGTCGCGATGGCGCGTCGCGGTCAGGCCGTCGACGTAGGCCCGCGACCACGTGGCGAGCACGAGCGAGATCGGCGGCACGACGGTCGGCGCCAGCCCGCGCCGGCGCAGGACGACGTGGATGAGCGCGCGCCCGGTCCGCCCGTTGCCGTCGACGAACGGATGGATCGTCTCGAACTGCGCGTGGGCGAGCGCGGCCTGCGCGACCGCCGGCAGCGCGACGCCGTTGCAGAACGCGCAGAGGTCCTCGAGCAGTTCGGGAACGCGCTCGTGCGGCGGCGGCACGAACGCGGCCGAGCACGGGTTGTACGAGCTGCCGCCGATCCAGTTCTGCTCCTCGCGCAGCCGGCCGGCGTGGCGCTGCAGCGCGGTGCCGGCCAGCAGCCGCTCGTGGATGCCGCGGAGGTGGTCGACCGTGATCGCGTCGGCGTCGCTGACGTCGTCGACCGCCCAGCGCATCGCCTCGACGTTGTTGAGCACCTCGACCGCGCCGACGTCGCCGGCCGGCTCGCCGAGGTCCGCGGCGACCTGGGCCCGGAGCAGCCTGCGGCCGCCGACCTCCAGCCCCTCGATCCGCGACGACGCGACGGCCTCGGCGCGCAGCAGCAGGCGGGCGACGGCCTCGGAGTCGGCCAGCCCGCGAGCGTCGGCGTTGAGGCGCTCGACGGCGCGCTCGGCGTCGGCGATGTCCGCCGCGGTCTCGGCGCGGAACGTGAACGCGCGATCGGTCAGGCGATCGGGCACGTAGGCGTCGTAGTCGCATCCGCGCTGCGCGCTGCGGGGCAGCCCGGAGGCGGGTGCCGCTTCCCAGCGAAGCTTGATCAGCTCGGGCACATAGTCAAGCTTAGCGCGTAAGCTTGATTACGAGCGTCTGGAATCCAAGGTTGCCGGGGTCCGCGCCACCGCCGCGCCGACGACCTCCTTGATAACGGCGGTCATCGCGGCGACGGCCGGCCGGGCGTCGTCGCCGCGGCGCCGCACGAGCACCACGTCGCGCCGGACCTCCTCCCGCAGCCGCAGGATCCGCAGGCCGGCGGGCCGGGCCAGCGCCAGCATCATGTCGGTCACCAGCGTGATCCCGAGGCCCTGCGCGACCATCGCCAGCGAGACCGCGGTGTCCGTGACGCTGTGCGTGACGCGCGGCTCGAACGCGGCGCGGCGGCACGCGGCGCGCACCGCGCGGCCGTAGTTCGTGTCGGCCGGCGGGAGGATCCAGTCCAGCTCGGCGGCGTCGGCCAGCGAGACCGCGCCGGGCATCCGCCACGCGTGCGGGACCGCCAGCCCGAAGCGCTCGGTCGCCACGCGCAGCACGTCGATGCCGGGCGCCCGTGGGACCGGGGCGTCGGGGTAGTCCAGGCCGAACGCGAGGTCGGCGTCGCCGCGCTCGACGACGTGCGTCACGGCGTCGACGTCGACCTCGATGGTCAGCGCGGTGAGCCGCGGATGACGGGCGGTGGCGGCGACGATCGACGGGGCGAGCAGGGTGGCCGCCGACGAGGCGAACGTCGCCAGGCGGATCGTCCCGGCGACCTCGCCGACGACCGCCTCCAGGGCATGGCGCGCCGCGTCCTCGGAGCGCAGGATGCGCTCGGCGTGCTCGACGAGCACCACGCCGGCGTCGGTGAGCTGCAGCCGCCGGCCGACGCGATCGAGCAGCGGCTGGCCGACCGCCCGCTCGAGCGTGGCGAGCTGCTGCGACACCGCCCCGGGCGTGTAGCCGCGCGCCTCGGCCACCGCCGCGATCGTGCCCAGCCGCGCGAACTCGTGCAGCGATCGCAGCGCCGGCCAGGGCATGTCCATATAGCAACGCTATCGCTTCCAGCGCAGCCGTTGTCGCTTGTGCTATCGACCGCCGTGGTCGAGCATGGTCGGTATGGATGCGCTGCCTGCCCGCGCCGACGTGGTCGTGATCGGCGGCGGCATCGTCGGCGCGAGCATCGCGTTCCACCTCGCCGAGGCCGGCGTGGACGACGTCGTCGTCGTGGAGCGCGGCGAGATCGCGGGCGGCTCGTCGGGCAAGCCGATCGGCGGCGTCCGCGCGCAGTTCTCCGACACGCTGAACATCCAGCTCGCCGCCCGCAGCCTCGCCGCCTACGACCGGTTCGGCGAGACTCCCGGCGCGGACATCGAGCTCGACCAGGTCGGCTACCTCTTCGTGCTGCGCACGCCGCGCGACGTCGCACGCTTCGAGCGCAGCATCGCGATCCAGAACGAGCACGGGATCGCGACGCGGCTGCTCTCGCCCGCCGAGGCCCACGCGCTGTGCCCGCTCCTGGACCCCGGCGCCTGCCTGGCGGCGGCGTTCTCACCGTCGGACGGCCACGCCCGCCCGGCTGTCGCGGCCGGCGCCTACGTCGACGGCGCGCGGCGCCGCGGGGCGCGCGTGGTCACGAGATGCGACGTGACAGAGGTCGAGCTGCGCGGCGGGGAGATCGCGGCGGTGCACACGTCGCACGGCAGCGTGCGCGCGTCGGTCGTCGTCTGCGCGGCGGGGCCGTGGTCGAGCGAGATCGGCGCGATGGCCGGCGTCGAGCTCGACGTCCGCCCGATCCGCCGGCAGATCGCCTTCAGCGCGCCGCGCCCCGCCACGCCGGCACGGCTGCCGTTCACGATCGACTACGACAGCACGTTCTACTTCCACAACGCCGGCGACCGGGTGCTGCTGGGCATGTCCGATCCCGGCCAGGCGACGGGCTTCGGCCGCGACTACACCGAGGAGTGGCTGCCGGCGCTGCGCCGCTGCGCCGCCCGCTGCGCGCCGTCGCTGGCCGACGTGCCGCTCAGCCACGGCTGGGCGGGCCTGTACGAGATGACGCCGGACGCCAACGCGCTCATCGGGGAGAGCCGCTCGGTGGGCCGCTTTCTCTACGCGACCGGCTTCTCCGGCCACGGCTTCTGCCAGGCCCCCGCCGCCGGCGAGATCATCCGCGACCTGGTCCGCGGCGTGCCGCCGTTCGTCGACGTGACGCCGCTGCGGGCCGAGCGCTTCGCCGAGCGCGCCCCGATCCTCGAAGCGAACATCGTCTAGGCGGCGCGTGGTGTCGTTCGTCGAGCCATGGCAGCTGCGAGCCCGGTTCGCCCGAGCGCTGTCGGAGATGTACGGGCGCGAGGTGCCCGCCTACACGACGCTCGTCGACGTCTCGCGCGAGGTCAACGACGCCGTCGTCGCGGCGCAGGGCGCGGCCGCCGAGCGCCTCGGCTCGCTGGATCGCGTCACGGCCGAACGCCACGGGGCGATCCGGCTGGGAACGCCGCGCGAGATGGCGGCGGTCGCGCGAATCTTCGGCGCGATGGGCATGTTCCCGGTCGGCTTCTACGACCTGCGCGACGCGGGGCCGGCGCCCGTCCCCGTCGTCTCGACCGCGTTTCGGCCGATCGCCGAGGAGGAGCTCGCGCGCAACCCGTTTCGGGTGTTCACCTCGCTGCTGGCGGCGTCCGACCGGCGGTTCTTCAGCGCCGAGCTCCAGCGGCGCCTCGAGCGGTTCCTCGACCGGCGGGTGCTGTTCTCGCCCGAGCTGCTCGCGCTCGCCGATCGCGCCGAGGCCGGGCACGGCCTGCCGGCCGCCGAGGCCGACCGCTTCGTCGCGCTGGCGACGCGGTCCTTCGAGCTCTCGCGCGAGCCGATCGACGAGGACTGGTACCGCAGCCTCGAGCGCATCTCGGCGGTCGCGGCCGACATCGGCGGCGTGGCGTCGACGCACATCAACCACCTCACCCCGCGGGTGCTCGACATCGACGAGCTCTACGCGCGCATGCAGGCGCGCGGCATCGCGATGATCGACGCCATCCAGGGCCCGCCGCGCTGGGACGGCCCGGACGTCCTGCTGCGCCAGACGTCGTTTCGGGCGCTCGCCGAGCCGCGCCCCTTCCGCCGCGCCGACGGCGCCGTGCACGAGGCGGCGGTGCGGGTGCGCTTCGGCGAGGTCGAGGCGCGCGGCGTCGCGCTCACCGCGGCCGGCCGCGCCCTGTACGACGAGCTGAGCGTCGCCGTCGCCGCCGCCCAGGCGGCCGAGCCCGGGGCTGATCCCGCCGCCGTCGCCGCCCGCGTCTGGAACGAGCGCTTCCCGGCCACCGAGCGCGAGCTGGTCGCCGGCGACCTCGCGTTCTTCGCCTACGAGCTCGTCGCGGATCGCCGCCCCGACGGCCGTCGCCCGCCGGCCGACGCCGCCGGCCTGCTCGACGGCGGCTGGATCACCGCGCACCCGATCGTCTACGAGGACTTCCTGCCGCGCTCGGCAGCCGGGATCTTCCAGTCCAACCTCGGCGAGAGCGGCGCGCACGACGCCGGCGAGGCGGGCGCCGACCTCGACGCCGGCTGGCTGGCCGGCGTGCTCGGCCGCGACCTGGCCGACCCGATCTCGCTGTACACCGCCCAGCGCGAGCGGTCGCTGCACGCCGTCCGCCGCGCCCTTGAGCCCGAAGCCCACCTCTCCAGGAGCTGACCTCGATGTCCACGTCGCCGACCACCGCACCGCTCACCGTGACGAGCACAGACGCGCTGCGCACCCGCGCCCGGGCCGCGCTCGACGCCTGCGGCGTGGCGCTGCCGGCCGCGCCGTCGCCGGCCCTGGCCGCCCGCTCGCCGATCACCGGCGAGACCCTGTTCGACTTCCCCGCCGCCGGGCCCGCCGAGGTCGCGGCGGCGATTGCCGCCGCCAAGGAGGCCTTCGCGACCTGGCGGACCGTGCCCGCGCCGGTGCGCGGCGCAGTCGTCAAGCGGCTCGGCGTGCTGCTGACCGAGCACCAGGCGGCGATCGGCGAGCTCATCACGATCGAGGCCGGCAAGATCCCGTCCGAGGCGCTCGGCGAGGTGCAGGAGATGATCGACATCTGCGACTTCGCGGTCGGCCTCTCGCGCCAGCTCGACGGGCGGACGATGCCCTCCGAGCGGCCCGGGCACCGGCTCATGGAGACCTGGCATCCGCTCGGCGTCGTGGGCGTCATCTCGGCCTTCAACTTCCCGGCGGCCGTGTGGTCGTGGAACACCGCGATCGCGCTCGTCTGCGGCGACACCGTGGTCTGGAAGCCGTCGCCGATGACCGCGCTCACCGCGGCCGCGTGCGGCGCCCTGCTCGACCGCGCCGCCGCCGACTGCGGCGCGCCGGCGAACCTCAACGTCGTCGTAGCGGCCGACGCGGCGGCGGGGCAGGCGCTCGTCGACAGCCCCGACGTCGCGCTCGTCAGCGCCACCGGCTCGGAGCGGATGGGGGCCGCCGTCGCGCCGCGGGTCGCCGCGCGCTTCGGCAAGGTCCTGCTGGAGCTGGGCGGCAACAACGCCGCGGTCGTCGCGCCGTCGGCCGACCTCGAGCTCGCCGCGCGCGGCATCACGTTCGCGGCCGCCGGCACCGCCGGCCAGCGCTGCACGACGATGCGCCGTCTCATCGTCCACGAGGACGTCGCCGACGCGCTCGTCGAGCGGCTGGCCGACATCTTCGCCGGCCTGCGCATCGGCGACCCGCTCGCCGACGGCACGCTCGTCGGGCCGCTCATCAACGCCACCGCCTACGAGTCGATGGGGCGCGCGCTCGACCAGGCGCTGGCCGACGGCGGCGAGCTCGTCGTCGGTGGCGGCCGGCGGGCGGCCGCCGAGCACGGCGACGCGTACTACGTCGAACCGGCCATCGTGCGGATGCCCGCGCAGACCGACATCGTCCGCGCCGAGACGTTCGCGCCGATCCTCTACGTCCTGACCTACCGCGACTTCGCCGAGGCCGTCGCGCTGCACAACGGCGTGCCGCAGGGCCTGTCGTCGAGCATCTTCACGCGCGACGCGCGCGAGGCGGAGCGCTTCATGGCCGCCGACGGCTCGGACTGCGGCATCGTCAACGTCAACATCGGCACGTCCGGCGCCGAGATCGGCGGCGCGTTCGGCGGCGAGAAGACGACCGGCGGCGGGCGCGAGTCGGGCTCGGACGCCTGGCGGGCGTACATGCGCCGCGCCACGAACACCGTCAACTACTCCGACGACCTGCCGCTCGCCCAGGGGGTCAACTTCGCTTGAGCGGGGTCGGCGATCCCACGCTCGCGGACGCGCTGCGCGCGGCCGTCGGCGACCGGCACGTGCTGCTCGACGCCGACCTCCGCGCGCCTTACGAGATCGACTGGACCCGCCGCTTCGGCGCTCCGGCGCGCGCGGTCGTCCGGCCGGGCTCGACCGCCGAGGTCGCCGCCGTGCTGCGCGCGTGCGGCGCGCACCGCGTCGCGGTCGTCCCGCAGGGCGGCAACACCGGGCTCGTCGGCGGCGGCGTGCCGCGCGGGGGCGAGGTCGTCGTCTCGCTGACGCGGATGCGCGACGTCGGTGAGGTCGGCGCGCTCGGCCAGGTCGAGGTCGCCGCGGGCGCCACGCTGACCGCCCTGCAGGCGCGCGCGGCGGCGGCCGGGCTCGACGCCGGCCTGGACTTCGCCGCCCGCGACAGCGCGACGATCGGCGGCATCGTGGCCTGCGACGCGGGCGGCACGCGGGCGCTGCGCCACGGGACCGCGCGGGCGCGCGTCGTCGGGCTCGAGGCCGTCCTGGCCGACGGGTCGATCGTGCGGCGTATGGGCGGCCTGGCCAAGGACAACGCGGGCTTGAACCTGCCGGCCCTGCTGATCGGCTCCGAGGGGACCCTGGCCGTCGTGACGCGGGTGGTCTGGAAGCTCGTCCCGCGGCTGCCGGCGCGCGTCGCCGCGCTCGTGCCGCTGCCGGACGCGGCGAGCGCCGTGAGCCTGTTCGCGGCGCTCATCGCCGAGGCGCCGTCGCTCGAGGCGTGCGAGCTCATGGGCGACGCGGGCATGGAGCTCGTCCTCGCGCACCTGCGCCGCGAACGCCCCGTGCCGCGCGCGCCGGTGTACGTCCTCGCCGAGCTCGCCGCCCGTCGGGACCCGACCGACGAGCTCGCCGCGGCGTTCGCCCGCGCCGGGATCGAGGACGCCGCGATCGCCGACGACACGACGTCGCGCGAGCGGCTCTGGACGCTGCGCGAAGGCCACACGGAGGCGATCTCGGCGCGCGGCGTGCCGCACAAGCTCGACGTCGGCGTGCCGCTCGCGGCGCTGCCGGGGTTCCTCGAACGCCTGCCGGACGTCGTGGCCGGCGCGTGCCCGGGCGCGCACACGATCGTCTTCGGCCATCTCGGCGACGGCAACCTGCACGTCAACGTCCTCGGTCCCGAGCCCGCGGACGAGGCCGCCGACGACGCGGTCCTCGAGCTCGTGCTGGCGTGCGGCGGAGCGATCAGCGCCGAGCACGGGCTGGGCGTCGCGAAGGCGCGCTGGCTGACCGCCGCGCGCGGCGCCGACGAGGTCGCCGCGATGCGCCGGATCAAGGCGGCGCTCGACGCAGGCGGGATGCTCAACCCCGGCGTGATCCTGGGGTAGGCCGGACGCCGGTGCTGGCGCGCAAGGTGCGATATGCGCACCGGGCGCGCCAGTTCCGCGCCGGCGGCGACGGGCGGCCGCGGACGGCTGAGCGCGTCGTGGTCCTCGCTCAGCCGAGTCCCTGCGCGAAGCCCTGTCGCCAGCTCGCATAGCGCGGCTGCCAGCCGAGGTCGTGCCTGGCCTTCTCGTTCGAGGCGCCCAGCGCCTCGGTCATCATGGCCGTGGCCGCCGGACCGGCCACGAGCCGACCGAGCCAGCGGGGCAGGCGTGGGGGCGGCCCGGCATCGAGCGCGCTCGCCAGCACCGGCAGCCACTCCCGCACCGGCGCGGGCTCGTCGTCGACGACGTAGTACACACCCGGCCGGCCGCGCTCGAGGGCGATCGCGGTCGCCGCCGCGGCGTCGTCGATGTGGACGTACGACGAGACGCCACCACCGTCGCCGATGATCGGGAACCGGCGCCTGCGGATCGGCCCCGCCATCTGCGCGTCGGGGGCCAGGCTGATCGACGTCCCGGGGCCGTAGAAGCCGCCGTAGCGCAACGCGAGCCCCTCGCCCCAGTCGATCGTCGTCACCGCGCGTTCGAGATACAGGAATGCCGCCTGGGCGCTACGCAACGCCACCGGCGGATCGGTGGGATCGAGCGGGTCGGCCTCGGTTCGCACCGGTCCGCCCGTGCGGTCGAACCGGAACGCGCCGAAGCTCTGCGCGACGACGCGCCGTGCCCCCGCGGCCCGCCCGGCGGCCAGGAGATGGTCCGTCGCCTCGGTGCGCAGCCGGTTGGTCATGATCGCCGCCGAGGAGCGGTCGGGCCGCCGCGCCTCGCGGAGGCTCAGCGGGCCCGACAACGCCGTGAGCTGATGCACGATGACCTCCGGCTCGGCGGCCGCCACTGCCTGGGCGACCGCGTCTGCGTCCAGCGCGTCGGCCACGGCCGGGCGCGCTCCCAGGCTGCGCACCAGGTCCTGCTTCGATGCGCTCCTGGTCATGCCGACCACCTCGTGACCGCGGGCCACGAGCTGCGGGACGAGCGCCCGGCCGAGCACCCCGGTGGCGCCGGCCACGAAGACCTTCATGACTGCTCCTCTCGTTTTGCTTGCCCTCGTGAGACGAGACGGAGCAGTCGCATGTGACATCGCGGCATCCGTGTCACCTTTGGGTGGGGTAGGTCGTCAATGCGGCATGAACGAGATCGTCATCACCGGATCCACGGGCGTCGTCGGGCGGCGCGCCGTCCGTGCGCTGCTCCATGCCGGCTACCGCGTCACGGGCGTGACGCGCTCCGCGCGCGGTCGCGAGCAGCTCGAGGGCCTCGGGGCGCGCGCTGTCGAGGCCGACGTGGTCGACGACGCGTCGCTGCGCCGCGCGTTCGACGGGGCCGACGCCGTCGTCAACCTGCTGACCCACATCCCGAGCGTTGAGCGCATGGGCGATCCGTCGGCCTGGGAGGAGAACGACCGTCTGCGCACCCAGGCGTCGGCGGCGATCGCGCGCGCCGCCCGGGCCGCCGGCGTGCGACGGCTCGTGCAGGAGTCGATCGCGTTCGTCTATGCCGACGGCGGCGACGCGTGGCTGGAGGAGGATGCGCCGGTCGCCGGCGGCGGCGTGACGACGACCGCGCTGACGGCCGAGCGCAACGCGCGAGAGCGGTTCGACGGCGACACGGTCGTGTTGCGCTTCGGGCTGTTCCTCGGACCCGACAGCGAGTCCAGTGAGGCCGCGCTGGAGGCCGCGCGCGGCGGCGCCTCCGTCGCGGTCGGGCCACCCGGCGCCTACCGGCCGACGATCTGGCTCGATGACGCGGTGACCGCGATCGTCGCGGCGCTGCGCGTCCCGGCCGGGACGTACAACGTCGCCGACGGCGACCCGCCGACGAACGCCGAGATCGATGCCGCGCTGGCCGCTGCCGTCGGGGTCGACACGCTGCGTACGCGGGCGGCGCAGGACGGTCCGCTGGCGCGTTCGCAGCGCGTGTCGAGCCGCCGGCTGCGCGAGGCCGGCGGCTGGGCGCCGCGCATGCGCGCCGGCACGGAGAGCTGGGGCCGGATCGCCGCATGACCGCCGCCGAGCGCTTCTCGCAGGCACGCCCGCGGCTGCTGCGGCTCGCCTACAGCGAGCTCGGCGACGTCGGCGAGGCGGAGGACGTCGTGCAGGAGGCGTGGCTGCGGCTCGAGCGCACCGACGCGGAGGCGATCGAGAACCTCGACGGCTGGCTGACGACGGTCGTCGCCCGGCTCGCGCTCGATCGCCTGCGGTCCGCTCGCGCGCGCCGTGAGACCTATGTCGGTCCGTGGCTCCCGGAGCCGCTCGTGACCGACGACCCCGCCGACCGCGTCACGCTCGACGAGTCGGTCAGCTACGCGCTGCTGACCGTGCTCGAGCAGCTCTCGCCCGCCGAGCGCACCGCGTTCGTGCTGCACGACGTTCGACGTGCCGTTCGGCGACGTCGCCGAGGTCGTCGGCCGCTCGCCCGAGGCGGTGCGGCAGCTCGCCTCGCGCGCCCGCCGCCACGTCAAGCGCGACCGCCCTCGCTTCGCGGCCTCGCCCGACGAGCACGATCGCGCCGTGCGAGCCTTCGCTCAGGCAGTCACCGAGGGCGACCTCGAGGGCCTTGTCGGGGTGCTCGACCCGGATGTCGTCTGGACGTCGGACGGCGGCGGCCGCGCGACTGCCGCGCGCAAGCCGCTGCGCGGCGCGGCGCGGGTCGCGCGCGCGTGGGTGGCGATCGGCCGCAAGTCCGCGCACGAACCGATCGAGATCAAGCTCAACGGGCGGCTCGGGCTGGTCCTCGCGAGCGGCGACGGCCACCGGGCCGCGCTCTCGCTCGTCGTCAGCGACGGTCGCATCACGCGGATCGACGCGATCCGCAATCCGGACAAGCTGCGGCGCCTCTGAACGAAGCGGCGCACGCCTCCAGCACCGCGTCGTCGGCTGCGCCGCCCGACCCGAGCATGCGGTGGCGAATGCCCGTCGGTCGGTGCGGTCGGCCTCGAACCGGTCCACCAGCCATTCGCGCTTGACCCTGGCTGTCACATCCCTTCGCCCGAGCTCGTCATGGCAGTGACGAAACGACGCACCACCGACGTGACGAGGAGATCGACGTGCCAGGACCTGACCGATCCATCAGCCCCCCACCACGACCGCCGACGGCTGATCCTCGCCGAGGGCTGCATCACCGCGTTCCGGTGAGCGGGCGCGATCCTCGCGTTCGCTGCGCCGGTGTGCGCGGGCCTGCGGCGACCCGGCATCCGCCCGAGGATGGCGCACGGTGCGCCCGAGCCCGCGGTGGCGCAGCGACGGCGGCCACCACGACGGCGACGGATCGTCCGTGCCGGGCAGACCTCGCGAACGCCGGTGGCGGCCTCGGGCTGGGCATCATCCAGCTCTCGGCGATCATCCCCGGCTTCCTGGCGGCGCTGATCCTCGCCGGCGCCCTCGTCGCGGTCGTCGTCGTGCCGCTGATGGCGCTCGGGCTGCTCGCCGCGCTGCTCGTCGCACCGCCCTATGGGCTCTGGCGCGTGGCGGCTCGGCACCGGCAACGGCGAGAGCAGCGATGACCCCGGGGATTTCGGAAGCGGAGCTCCTCGAGTACGGCCTCGCGGCGGCGGAGGCGGGCGATCGGGAAGGTGAACGCACCGATCCCGGACGACGGTCTGCCGCGGTTGCCGGAGCGCCGGCCACGGCCGGTCCGTCCGGCGGCCGGCGCAGTCGCGGATGGGCGGCCTACGCGGCGTGCGCGTGGGCGGCGGCGTACGCGATCGGCGTGCGCGGTTATCAGGGGCTCGGCGGCACCGTCGGGCTGCCCGGCGTTCTCGAGGAGCCGGCGGCGGTCCGGCTGGCGAGCCTCGCCGCCGGCGCGGCGATCCTCTTGGCCGGTCTGGCCTGTCTCGTCCTCGTGCGACCGTGGGGGTTGCGCCTGCCGCGGCGCCTGGTCGTCGTCACGGCGCTCGCCGGGGCCGTCATCGCCGTGACGCACGCGCTGATCGCCTACGTGAGCAAGCCGCTTGACCTGCTCGGCGCGATCGATCTCGAGTTCAAGGGCTGGATCGAGATCGACGAGACGGAGGCGATCCTCTGGGACCTCCTCTTCTATGAGCCGTGGTTCCTCGGGCTCGGCGTCCTGGTGACGATCGCCGCCGGTCACCATCACCGGCGAGCCGGAGGCGGCGAGCGCGAGTGGCGAAGGCTCGTGGTCGGCGCTGCGGGCGTCGCGGCCGTCTGGGCCGCGGTCTCGTGTGTGCAGGTCGGCGTGGGCTGAGCCCGGCGCTGCGATCGCTGCTTGACCCCTGGCTTGCTCCCTGACCGTTCGAAGCCTCTGCGACACCGCTTCGGCCACGTAAGACACACGCCATGGCCCGCGCGTTTTCGAATGGGCGGTCGCGGGCTCGAACCGCGGACCTCCTGCTTGTAAGGCAGGCGCTCTGACCAGCTGAGCTAACCGCCCGCGTGCGATGCGTCTATGGGCCGCCTGGGGATCGAACCCAGAACCTAGGGATTAACCTGCCGCACCGGCTCTCACCGGCCGCTCGTGGCGTTGCGGTCTGGACCATCTCTTCACCCTCGCCGGTCCGCGTTAGGGTGGGCAGCGTATGGCCTCTGAGGGCTCTCCCTTGCGGGGTTGCCTGCTGATTGCCCAATCCTGAGGATTGTCACCGCGATGGGTACCTCAGGCTCTCAGGGGGTCCCAGCAAACAGCTGCCGACAAACCAGCGGTCTCCCGACTGGCGCTCCGTACCGAAGTCCCTTGCTCTACCGATTGAGCTAACGGCCCGCACCGGTCCCAGCTTATTGGCCCGGCTGCTTGACTTCGGTGTCGTGTCCGTTCCCGACGACCGCCCGGTGCCCGATCTGCGCGCGTCGGATGCCGACCGCGAGCGCGCGGTCCTGACGCTCGGCCGCGCGGCCGGCGACGGCCGGCTCGACGTCGACGAGCTCGAGGAGCGCCTGCAGCTTGCCTACGCCGCCCGCACCCACGCCGAGCTCGACACGCTGCTCGCCGACGTCGGGGGGATGATCGCCCCGGGCAGCGCGCCCGCGCCGGCGCCGCGCTCGCGCGCCCGCGTCGTGCCGTCGGCCGCCGCCGGCACGTCGTGGATCGTGTCGATCATGGGCGGCAACGAGCGCACGGGGCGCTGGCGGGTCGCCGAGCGCTGCAACGTCGTGAACTTCATGGGCGGCACGGAGATCGACCTCAGCGACGTCGAGCTGTCCGACGCGGTGACGGACATCAACGTCGTCACGTTCATGGGCGGCTTCGAGATCCGCGTCCCCAACGGCGTCGACGTGCAGGTCTCGAAGTTCGCGTTCATGGGCGGCCACGAGGTCAAGCTCGGCCGCGAGCCGCCGCCGCCGGGCGCGCCCCTCGTGCGCATCCGCCTGATCTCGGTCATGGGCGGCGGCCAGGTCCAGCGCGGCCGCAAGCGGCGGCGCATGCTCGACCGCTAGCAGTACCCCCAGGGGGAATCGAACCCCCGCTACCAGCGTGAAAGGCTGGCGTGCTAACCGCTACACCATGGGGGCGGGCGGTCGTGCGGAGAGTCTAGGAGGCGCGCCGCGCGCGGCGGCGGCCGATGCGATCCAGCTCGGCCTGCAGCAGCTCGATCGAGCGCTCGAGCTGCTCGAGGGTCGCGACGTCGACGCTGTCGACCTTCGTCTGGCGGTTGCACCACGTGTTGATCTCGCGGTACGTGCGGCCGTCCATCCCGGCCAGCGTGCGCACGAGGCCGGTGCGCTTGTCGCGCAGGCGCCGGCGGCGGCGGAAGACGGGCTCCTCCGTCGCCGGCGCGACGGCGGGCGGGAACGCCACGACGGCGGGCTTCGCCACCGGTGGCGGCGGGCCGCCGCTGAACAGCGCCAGCTGCGGCGCGACATCGGCGTCGAGGGCGAGGAACGTGTCCGGCTCGGTGCGCTCGGACTCGCGCCGCGCCGGCGGCTCGTCGAGCAGGCCGAGCCCCTCCTCCGGCGGCGCGCGCAGGACGTGGCGCAGCTCGGTCTCGACCTCGGCGGCGTGCGAGCGCAGCAGCCGGTCGGCGGGCAGGAAGAGGTAGGAGTGCTCGGCGGGCCGGCCCGCCAGCGTGCGCACGAAGCGCCCGACGATCTGGCGGAACATGAGCGGCGTCTTGGCCGCCGTCGCGTAGACGCCGACGCGCAGGCGCGGGATGTCGACGCCCTCGGAGACCATGTTGACCGCGACGATCCAGCGCTCGCGGCCCGCGCCGAACGCGCGCAGCTTCGCCGCCGCGCGGGCGTCGGTGTGGACGACGACGACCGGCGCGCGGCCGGTGATCTCCTTGAGGACCGCCGCGACGCGCCGGGCATGCCCGCCGTCGGCGGTGACGACCAGCCCGCCGGCGTCCTTGTGGCCGCCGGAGCGCACCTCGGCCAGACGCTCGTCGGCGGCGCGCAGGATCCGCGGCAGGCCGTCGGCGAGCTCGGTGGAGATCGCGGTGCGGTAGCGGCGGCTCGCCTCGCGCCCACTGAGCTCGCTGTCGGCGAACGACGACTCGATGACCTCGTCGCCGGACTGCCAGGACAGCACGCCGTCGTAGGGCACGAAGACGACCGGCCGGCAGATGCCGTCGCGGACGGCGTCGGCGTACGTGTAGCTGACGTCGGGGATGCACATGCCCCCGGCGTCGTAGCGCACGCCGGCGATCGCGCTGCCGTCGGATCGGAACGGGGTTCCGGAGAGCAGCAGCCACCGCGGCGTGGCGGCGAAGGCCTTCGCGAACCCCTCGCCCCAGGCCAGCTCGTCGCCGAGGTGGTGCGCCTCGTCGGCGATGATCAGCGTCCGCGCGCCGCACTGGGGCGCCCAGCGCGCGGCGGAGGAGGCGACGCGGGCGTACGTGGCGGCGATGCCGTGGAAGTCGCGCGGCGGGTGCAGCTCCTCGGAGTCGGGGGCGAGCTGGATGCCGAAGCGGCCGGCGACCTCGGCCCACTGGCGCGTCAGCGGCGTGGTCGGGCAGACGACGTGCACGCGGGTGACGACGCCCGCGTCGAGCAGCCGGCGGGCGAACGCGAGGCTGGGGATCGTCTTGCCCGCGCCCGGCGCGGCGGACAGCAGAAACGAGTCCCGGTCCCAGTCGGCGAGGCGCTCGAGGGCGCGCTCCTGCCACTCCCGCAGGACGGTCAACGAAGGGCGAGAGGGGCGGCTGCGACGAACACGAGCGGGGGAGTGTGCGGCATGTGGCGGACGGATCGCGGTCACCAACCGGTTGGACGCGCGGGGCACGGGGTATGGGTTGAGCGCACCTAGCCCGTGACCCGTCGATCTCGCCGGTCACATCCGCAGGAGCGGGCACCAGCTGCTCGCAAGAGCACCTGCCACCAACCCGAAGGAGAAACTCGATGCGCAGACTTCAGATCGTGCTCGGCTCGCTGGCCACAACCGCGATGTTGCTCGCGGCCACGCCGGCCAGCGCCGAGGCCAAGCGGTTGAGCGGAGACGTCACGATCGGCGTGCACACCCACAGCGATCCGAGCCTCCTGTTCCCGACGAACCGCTTGGCGTTCGGCTTCGCGCGAGGCGACACGTTCGCCTACTCGTCGCGCACGTGCGCACAGAGCGCCCCGTTCAACGAGGTCGGGCTGGACTTCGATCCGGACTATCCGGGCATCGACACCGCCACGGGCGTGGCGGCCGTGCGCCACCTCGCCGAGGGCAGGATCGTCTCGGTCACGCGCGGTGGAACGAAGGGCACGATCCTGGGCACGATCACGAGCGTCGTGTGCGTGACCCGAAACGGCGCGCGGGTCTCGTCCGCCGACGCGCTCGTCATGAGCTACAGCGCGAGGTTCCGGCGCACCTCGGACAACGAGCTGTATCTGAAGGGGCGGTTCTGGTTCTCGCCGTCGCGCAGCACCGGGACGTTCGAGGACATCACCGGCCGCGGGTCGCTCGAAGCACAGATCACGTGCCTGGGCCACGCGCGCAACCCCGCCCTCCCGTCGTGCGAGGACCTCGGACGCTTCAACGACTTCGTCGGGCTGCGCGGCAACACCGCGGCGCCTCCCGGCCAGACGACGCCGGGTCTGATCGGCCACTTCCGCGATCACTCGGTGGGCGCCCGCTCACGGTAGACGGGCTGCTCACAACGCGCTCGAAGCACGCGACGCCCCGGCCCCAGCGGCCGGGGCGTCGCCGCTGGGTGAGCCGCCGCCGGGGCATCCCGGGCGGCTACGTGCCGAGGTAGGCGACCGCCTCGACCTCGACGAGCATCCGCGGGTCCAGCAGCGCGGAGACCTCGACCACCGCGGACGCGGGCGGGTGCGCGCCGAAGCGCTCGCCGTGGACGCGACCGACCTCCTCGGCGCGGCTGACGTCCGTGATGAACATCCGCGTCTGCACGACGTGCTCAAGCGAAGCGCCGGCCGCCGCCAGCGCCGCCTCGATGCGGTCGAGCACGAACGCCGTCTGCGCGGCCGCGTCGCCGATGCCGCGCACGACGCCGTCCTCGTCGACCGCGGTGGTGCCGGCGACGAACAGTAGGTCGCCGGCGCGGACCGCGCGGCTGTAGCCGAACCGCTCCTCCCACGGACCGCCGGAGGAGAAGCGCTCGATCCCGACCGACACGCCGGCGGCCTTAGTGGCGGAAGTGCCGCCGGCTCGTGAAGACCATCGCGATGCCCGCCGCGTCGGCCGCCTCGACGACCTCGGGATCGCGGCGCGAGCCGCCGGGCTGGATGATCGCCGTGACGCCGGCGCCGATCGCGATCTCGGGGCCGTCGGAGAAGGGGAAGAACGCGTCGGACGCCAGGACGGCCCCGGCCAGCGAATCCAGCCGCGACTTGTCCACCGCCAGGCGAACGGAGTCCACCCGGCTCATCTGGCCGGCGCCGATCCCCGCCGTCGCCTCGTCCCTGGCGAGCACGATCGCGTTGGAGCGCACCGGCTTGCAGATCTTCCAGGCGAACATGAGGTCGCGCCACTCGTCGTCGGTCGGGTGGCGCTTCGTCACGACCTCCATCTCGGTGCGGTCGGCGAACTCGACGTCGTGGTCCTGCACGAGCAGCCCGCCCATGACCTGCTTGATGTCGGGCTCGATCGCCACCGTCGTGCGCCGCTCGTCGTTCTCGAGGATGCGGATCGACGGCTTGCGCTGCAGGATCTCGAGCGCGGCCTCCTCGTACGCCGGCGCGAACAGGACCTCCACGAACTGCTCGGACAGCTTCTCGGCGGTCGCCGCGTCGACCGGCCGGTTGAACGCGATGACCCCACCGAACGCGCTCAGCGGGTCGGTCGCGAACGCGCGCTCGTAGGCCTCCTGCGCCGACGAGCCCAGCGCCGCCCCGCACGGGTTGTTGTGCTTGAGGATCACGCAGGCCGGCTCGTCGAAGTCGCGCACGATGTCGCGCGCCGAGTCGAGGTCGAGCAGGTTGTTGAACGACAGCTGCTTGCCGTGGTGCTGCTGGACCTGCGAGAGCAGGTGCATCCGCGCGCCGACCTGCTGGTAGTACGCGGCCCGCTGGTGCGGATTCTCGCCGTAGGGCAGGTCGGTGACCTTCTCGTAGGCGCGCACGAGCAGCGGCGGGAAGTCCTCGGACTTCTCGGCGAACCAGCGCGCCACCGCGGTGTCGTAGCGCGCGGTGTAGGCGAAGGCCTCGGCGGCCAGCGATTCGCGCGTCGGCATCGACAGCTGCGAGCCGGCGCCGCGCAGCTCGTCGAGCACCGCGTCGTAGGACTCGGGGCTCGTCACGACCGCCGCGAACGAGAAGTTCTTCGCCGCCGCGCGGATCATCGTCGGTCCGCCGATGTCGATGTTCTCGATGATCTGCGCCGGCGGCAGGCGGCTGGCGACCGCGCGCTCGAAGGGGTAGAGGTTCACGCAGACCAGGTCGACGTACTCGATGTCGTGCTCGCTGGCGGCATCGACGTGCGCCTGGTCGTCGCGGACCGCCAGCAGGCCCGCGTACAGGCGCGGGTGCAGCGTCTTGACGCGGCCGTCCATGATCTCCGGAAAGCCGGTGAAGTCCTCGATCGCACGCACCTCGAGCCCGGCCTCGGCCAGCGCCGCGGCGGTGCCGCCGGTCGAGACGAGCTCGACGCCGAGACCGCTCAGGCCGCGGGCGAAGTCGACGACGCCGCGCTTGTCCGAGACGGACAGCAGGGCGCGGCGGATCGTGACCCCCGCGGGGGCGGTGAGCGTCTCTGCGCTCTCGGTGTGTGGCTCGCCGGCGATGGCGCGAGGATATAGGCCGCGCCCGGCCGCCGGGCCCCTCGGGCGCGGCTGCGCGGTCAGCCGCGCTTCTCGCAGTTCTTCACCACGTCGCCGCGGTCGGCGATGACGGTGTCGGTACCCGACCCGCAGTCCAGTGTGTCCTTGCCGCCGCCGACGGAGACCAGGCGGTCGTTGCCCGGGCCGCCGGACAGCGAGTCGTTGCCGAAGCCGCCGTTGAGGCGGTCGTTGCCGGGCCCGCCGTCGAGCAGGTCCTCGCCGCGGCCGCCCTCGAGCGTGTCTCGGCCGCCGGAGCCGACGAGCACGTCGCCGCCGCCGCGGCCGTAGAGCCCGTCGTCACCGGGGCCGCCGTAGAGGTGGTCGCCGAGGCGGTCGCCTTCGAGGCGGTCGTTGCCGCCCAACCCGTAGAGGCCGCCGTCGGGATCGAGCGCTCCCCTGCTGCGGACGCTCAACGAGTCGTTGCCCTGCGTCGCCTTGCCGTAGCGCCGCAGCGGCTGGTCGGTGTTGTTGTTGGTGACGAGCGCGATCGCTCCGGCCCCCGGCTCGCCCGCCGCCCGCAGACCGGCGTTCGTGGCGAGACCCTCCTCCTTGCGGTAGTCGACGAACTGCGGGTTCAAGCGCTCCGGGGCCAGCGCGTTGTCACGCACGCTGACGGGCACCAGCACCTCACAGTCCTTGAACACCCACGGCTGGCGGACGAGCGCATCCTGGACCTGCTCGGGCGTGCCGCGCTCGAGGTGACCGAGCGTGACGTAGCCGGCGAAGACCGTGTCGATCCCGGGGCCGCAGTCGACCTCGCTCGGGTTGACGTAGCCGGTGAAGATCGTGTCGTTGCCGCCGCCGCCGCGGATGACGTTCGCGCCGTCGCCGCCGATGATCTTGTCGTCCTCGCCCTCGCCGTCGAGGATGTCGGCGCCCTGGCCGCCCTCGAGCACGTCGTCGCCCGGGCCGCCGAACAGCTCGTCGGCGCCGTTGCCGGCGATGAGGATGTCCTCGCCGTCGCGGCCGAGCACCTGCTTGTCGCTGCCGCGGTTGGTGTTGATGTAGTCGTCGCCGGGGCCGCCGTCGACGAGGACCTCGTTGCCGAAGCCCTTCTCGAGGATGAAGTCGTCGCCCTCGCCGCCGAAGAGCGTGTCGTCGCCGTCGCCGCCGTCGATGCGGTCGTGGTCGGCGCCGCCGTCGACCTTGTCGTTGCCGGTGCCGCCGTCGAGCTGGTCGACGCCGTCGCCGCCGGTGATCTTGTCGTTGCCCGACGCCCCCTCGACGCGGTCGTTGCCGCCGTCGCCGAAGAGCTTGTCGGAGCCGAACTCGCCGAGCAGGACGTCATGGCCGGCCTTGCCGCGCAGGACGTCGTTGCCGTGGCCGCCGCGCAGCAGGTCGCGCATGTTCGTGCCGGTCAGGCGGTCGCCGTGGCCGCTGCCGTGGCGCACGATCGCCTGCGCGGCGGGCAGCACCGTCAGGAGCGCCAGCGCGGCGAGGCAGACGAGCAGGCGGACGTTCAACTCGGCTGCTCGCGTCCCCGCACGCGCGCCATCATCGCGTCCCGGCGCTCGCCGGGCAACATCGAGCGGACGAGTGTTCTACTTCGCCGCCGCAAGCTCCCGGTCGCGGCCCTGAAAGCCGGTCATGAAGCAGGCGATCCCGAGTGCCAGCAGGCCGATCGCGATGCCCGCGATGTCGTCGATGACGTAATGCCAGCCGAGGTGCACCGTCGAGACCGCGCTCACCACGAACAGCACCCACAGCGCGATCCGCAGCGTGCGGCTCAGCCCGAGCAGGTGGGCGGCCAGCGCCGCCGTGAACAGCAGCGAGCAGTGCAAGGACGCGAACGCCGCGATGTTCTGGCCGACCTCGGCGGCCTGCGGGTCGGCGAGGAACTCGTGGCGCTCCACGAGCAGGCGCTCCTGTAGGTAGGCGGCGTGCGAATGCGGCAGGTCGGCGAAGTCCTGCGGCACGTGGTAGATCGGCCCGCGCGCCGGCAGCAGCAGATAGCTGACGGCGCCGAGCGTCCAGTTGATCGCCAGCGCGGTCGCGAAGAACAGGCCGCCGCGCAGGTTGGGGGCGAACACGAGCGCGAACGCCAGCGACAGCGGCAGCAGGAAGACGAACGAGACGTAGACGCTCGACAGGATCTGCGTCGAGACCCCGGTGCCCAGGACGCTGTGCAGGATCTCCCACGGCTCCTTGCCCAGGCCGAACCACGCGCTGTCGACGTGCGTGAGCCCCTCGTCGTAGAGCGTGTCGGGTTGCAGCAGCGGTATGACGGTCTTGAGGTTGCGGTAGGCGACGTACGTGACGTAGAAGCCGACGAGCCCGCCGGTGACGGCGATCGCGCGATGGCGCGTCCAGCGCTCGCGGCGCACGTCGCGCAGCGCCGTCAGCGACGGCCGGATCGAGCCGGTGCGGCGGGCGGCGCGGATGACGATGTCGACGAGCACGAGCGCGGCGGCGAAGCCCCACACCATCGCCAGGCGGCGCGCGCCGACGTTGTCGGGATCACGGAAGCTGATCCCGGCCTCGTGGGTCGCGACGAGCGCGAAGACCACGGTCACGGCGGCGACGATCGGCACCGCCACGACGCTGCGCAGCGGCACGATCTCGCCGTCGACGCGCCGCGCGGGGGCCTCCGGCACGGCGGGCTCGTCGGACGCCGGCGGTGCGGGAAGCCGCACGCGCTCGCGTTCACCTAGCGTTGACACGGAGGGGAACCCTACGCGGGGCGCGGGCGAGCGGGCGTGTCGTCGCCCGCCTCGGTGGCCGCCACGAGGATCCGGCGCGGGTTGTCCGGGTCGCGTGACACCGCGCCGCGCGCGATGAGCCGGACCGCCCGCGGCAGCAGCGCGTGCTCGAGTGGCCGCAGCGCGGCGTGCACCGCCGCCGGGTCGGTGGCGTCCGCCGGCTCGATCGCCCCCTGCACGATCACCGGCCCCGTGTCGACGCCGCCGTCGTCGAGCACGAAGTGCACGGTCACGCCGAAGACCTTCACGCCGTAGTCGATCGCCTGCTCGATCGCGCGCACGCCGGGAAACGCCGGCAGCAGGGAGGGGTGGACGTTGACGACCGCGTCGGGGAAGCGGCTGAGAAACGGGCTCGTCAGCAGCGCCATGTAGCCCGCGAGCACGACGAGCTCGACGTCGTGGTGGTGCAGCCAGGCGGCGATCGCGGCGTCGCGCGCCCCGCGGTCGGGGTGGTCGGTGAGCGGGAACACCGCGGTCTCGATGCCGGCGTCGCGCGCGCGCCGCAGCGCCTCCGCGGCCGGCTTGTCGGCCGCGACGGCGACGACCAGCGCCTCCTCGCCGTGGACCGTGTCCAGCAGCGCCTGCAGGTTCGTCCCCGCGCCCGACGCGAGGACGCCGACGCGCAGCGGCTCGTCCGGCCCGCGAGCCACGGCCCGCTAGGCCGCCGTCTCGAGCTGCGGGGCGGCCACCACGAGCTTGGGATAGGTCCCGCCGGTCGACCGCAGCCGGCCGGCGTGCAGCAACTCGTCGACGCGCGCCATGACCTGCTTGGCGCTGAGGTGGTCGAACGTGCCGTAGGCGGGCAGGCCGTCGTGGCCGCTCTTCACCAGCGCCTGCGAGCGCCCGCCGCGCAGGATCTCGACGGCCCGGGTGCGGCCGACCCCCGGGTCGGCGGTCTCGACGACCTCGACGATCGCCGCGTCGAGATCCCCGGCCGCGACCGCCGGCGCGCCGGCGGGGCGCCGGCGGCTGCTCCTCGCCGCGGGTGCGGCCGGCACCCAGGAGGCATCGCAGACGTCGCAGCACGGTACGCCGTCCATCGGCGCCGGGGTGCTGCGGTCGCCGAAGTGGCGCAGGATCGCGGTGCGCCGGCAGGCGTCGCTCTCGACGAACCGCCACACGCTGCGGTACTGGCTCCAGCGCGCGCGGGTGCTCTCGCCCGCCGACGTCCGGCAGGCGGCGCGCGCGCGGCCGTCGAAGGGGCCCTCGATCCGCCCGCGGATCCGGTCCGGCGACGAGGGCGCCGGGCGGATCACGCCCGCGCGGGCGAGATGGCCGATGACGGACCGGACCTTGTCGTCGTTGTCGCGCGCTTCGCGCTCCGCTTCCAACACCGCGGACAGCTCGTCGGCGCCGATGTCGTAGCGGCCGTCGCGCGCGCGGGCCTGCAATCGCATCGCGACCGTCGCGATCGCCTGGTCAGACAGCTCGCCGCGCTGGATGAAGAACACGTGCAGCCCCTTGTCGCGGCCCTCGGCGAACAGCAGCGCGCGGGCGTGATCGCCGTCGCGGCCGGCGCGGCCGGCCTCTTGGTAGTAGGCCTCGATCGAGCCGGGCACCGACTCGTGGCAGACCGTCCGCACGTCGGCCTTGTCGATTCCCATGCCGAAGGCGTTCGTGGCGACGACGACGTCGAGGCGCCCGTCCATGAAGCGGCGCTGCACGTCGGCGCGCGGCGCGCGGCCGAGCCCCGCGTGGTAGGCGGCGACCGCGCCGTCGAGGTTGCCCGACAGGTGCGTCGCGAGCTTCTCGGCGCCGCTGCGGGTGCCCGCGTAGACGATCGCCGGCGTCGCGCCGGGCGCCTCGAGCGCCGCGGCGATGTGGCGCTGCTTGGCCTGCGCCGACGCGCACGGGATGACCCCGAAGGAGAGGTTGGGCCGGTCGAAGCCGGTGGCGACGCGGACCGGGTCGCGCAGGCCGAGGCGCTGCGCGATGTCGTTGGCGACCTGCGGCGTGGCGGTCGCCGTCGAGGCGATGATCGCCTCGGCCTGCAGCCAGCGCGCCGCGTCGGCGAGGCGGAAGTAGTCCGGGCGGAAGTCGTGGCCCCACTGCGAGACGCAGTGCGCCTCGTCGACGACGAACAGGCCGATCTCGATGTCCTTCATCGCCTGCAGGAACGGCGCCGAGGAGAAGCGCTCGGGCGCGACGTAGAGCAGCCGCAGCTGGCCGGCGGCGGCCGCGTGCAGCGCGGCGCGGTTCTCGGCGGCGTCGCGCTGGGAGTTGACGAGCGCGACGCGTCCGGGCGCGATCTTCGCGAGGGCCTCGACCTGGTCCTGCATGAGCGAGACGAGCGGCGAGACGACGAGCGTCACGTCGTCGCGCACGAGCGCGGGCAGCTGGTAGCACAGCGACTTGCCCGCGCCGGTCGGCATGACGACGAGGACGTCGCGCGCGGGCGGGCCGATCGCGGCGCGGACCGCGTCCTCCTGGCCGGGGCGGAAGGCGTCGAAGCCGAAGGTCTCACGCAGGGCGGCTGACGGATCCATGGCGACGGTCGACCTTAGCGGGCGATCCGGCGCGGACGGCCGGCCTGCGCGAAGTCGTCGCAGACCCGGCGCAATTTCCACTGAGACCGAGCCGTCACTCGCGAAGAGGTCGTCGGCCGTGCCAGCCCGGGCGGGTGAGCGCCAGCGCACTTGCACGCGGCGCCACGCTCGATTTTCGGGATGGCCGCGAGCTTCACCTGACGGGTTTCACCCACGCGCGAGTGACAGGTGGGTAGACGTTCTCGCCCGGCGGGGTACTGTGCAGAAGAAGATGTCGGTTCGCCTCGTCTTTCGCTGTCAGTTCTGCGACTCGCAGCCTGACCCGCTGACGCAGATCAGCCTGGAGAAGAGCGTGCCCGAGCTCATGTGGGGCGCCTACGAGGACGCGATGCCCCAGCAGTGGCTCATCTGGCATGGCCGCGGGCTCTACGGTCCACCGCGCTACGCGTGCGCCGCGCACCGCGGCGACCTCGTCGCGTTTCTGCGCGTGCACTACGGCTCGATCGGCTGGCATCCCTGGAAGCGCCCGCCGTACCCGACGAACCTGCGCAATCCCGACAAGGAGCGCGCGATCGCCGCCGGCGGCCGCTCCGCGATGCCGAAGTGGGGCTACGGCCCGCAGGTGAAGTAGCACCACTCCCGGCGGGTCGGTTTGCGTACGACGCCGGCGAGGGTACGGCGATCGGCACATGGCCAGCTACATCTTCCGCTGCCAGTTCTGTGATGCGCAGCCGGACCCGCTCACGCAGGTGAGCCTCGAGAGGACGGTGGTGGAGGTCACCTTCGGCGCCTACGTCGACGCGATGCCCGAGAAGTGGCTCGTCTGGCACGGCCACGGCCCCTACGGTCCGCCGCGCTACGCGTGCGCCGAGCATCGCGGCGATCTCGTCGCGTACCTGCGCCACCACTACGGCGCGATCGGCCCGCACCCGTGGAAGCGGCCGCCGTACCCGACGCAGCTCGGACGCTCCGACCGGGCCGAGCGCCCGGTCAGCCTCGGCGAGGGCTCGTCGATGCCGCGCTGGCGCAAGACGCCGGAGCCCGAATGAGCCCAGGCCGGCGTCAGAGCACGCGGGCGCCGACCAGCGGCAGCTCGAAGGCGTCCTTGCCCTGCGCGTCGTCGGTCCCCTCGAGCGGGTAGCGGCCGCTGAAGCACGCGTCGCAGTGGCGGTCGCGATCGCCGCGGACGGCTTCGTAGACGCCGCCGAGCGACAGGTAGGCCAGCGAGTCGCAGCCCAGCTCGGCCGCGATCTCCTCGACCGTGCGCCCGTGGGCGATCATCTCCTCGCGCGTGGACATGTCGATGCCGTAGTGGCAGGGATGCTTGATCGGCGGCGCCGAGATCCGCAGGTGGACCTCGCGCGCACCCGCCTCGCGCAGCATCGCCACGAGGTGGCGCGTCGTGTTGCCGCGCACGATCGAGTCGTCGACGACGACAAGCGACTTGCCGCCGACGATCTCCGGCAGCGGGTTGAACTTCATCCGCAGCCCGTGCTTGCGCAGCTCCTGGCCGGGCTCGATGAACGTGCGCCCGACGTAGCGGTTCTTGATCAGCCCGTCGTCCTGCGGCAGGCCGCTGGCGCGCGCGTAGCCGCGCGCGGCGGGCGCGCCGGAGTCGGGGACGGGGATCACGAGGTCGGCGTTCGGCGCCGGCGCCTCGCGGGCGAGGATCTCGCCCATCCGCCCGCGCGCCGCCTGTAGGACGTCGCCGTTCATGCGCGAGTCCGGGCGGGCGAAGTAGATGTACTCGAAGACGCAGAACGCCTCGCGCGCGCCGGAGACGACCTGGCGCGAGTGCAGCCCGTCGGCATCGACCCAGATCAGCTCGCCGGGCGCGACGTCGCGCAGGCGCTCGGCGCCGATGATGTCCAGCGCGCAGGACTCGCTGGCGACGCAGTACTTGCCGTCCAGGCGACCCAGGACCATCGGCCGCAGGCCGGCCGGGTCGCGGAACGCGACGAGGCTGTCCTTCGTCATGAGGACCGTCGAGAAGGCGCCCTGCAGGCGCGGCAGGATCGCGGTCGCCGCGTCCTCGATGCGGTCGGCCTCGTGGCTGGCCAGCAGCGCGGCGATGATCTCCGAGTCCGACGTCGAGCGGAAGCTGACGCCGCGCTCGCGCAGCTCGGTGTGCAGCTCGACGGCGTTGATGAGGTTGCCGTTGTGGCCCAGCGCCAGCTCGCGGCGATCGGAGCGGTGCACGGGCTGGGCGTTGTCCCATCCGTTGGAGCCGGTCGTCGAGTAGCGCACGTGGCCGACGGCGATGTCGCCGCCGAGCGCGCGCAGCTTCTGCTCGTCGAAGACCTGGTTGACGAGCCCCAGCTCGCGCAGCGTCATGATGTGCCCGTCCACGTCGGCGGCGGCGATGCCGGCCGACTCCTGACCACGGTGCTGGAGTGCGTAGAGCGCGAAGTACGCCAGCCGCGAGACGTCGTGGCCGGGGGCGTAGATCCCGAACACTCCGCACTCGTCGCGTGGTCCCTCGCGCTCGTCGAGGGTCGTCACGCCTCCAAGGATACCCGCGCTCTCGGCGTGCCCCCCGCGCGCTCTAGTGGACGACCCGCTAGTGCCTGGGGCCCCACCCGTCCACCACGTCGACGGGGCGGCCCACGTGGTAGCCCTGGGCGTAGTCGACGCCGTAGCCCCGCAGCAGCTCCTGCGTGGCCGCGTCACCGACGAACTCGGCGATCGTCGCCTTCCCGAGACCC
>JAUXSD010000178.1 GCA_030681525.1 Solirubrobacteraceae bacterium | reverse complement strand
TCAGCACGCCGTACGCAGCCGCCACCGAGATGAGGTTCAGGACGATCGCCTTCAGCGGGACGACGATCGAACGGAACGTCATGAGCAGCAGCAGGAAGGCGAGCCCGAGGACGAACCCGAACACCAGCGGCAGACGCGACTTCATCGTGTCGTTGAAGTCGCTGGACGTGGCGGTCAGGCCGCCGACGTGGACGTCGACGCCGTCCACCGCGCCGATCGACTTCGGGATCACGTTGTCGCGAAGCGTGGATAGCGCGGCGTACGAGGCGTCGTCGGTGCCGGACCCTCGCATCGCGATGTACACCGCCGCGAGGGTCTTGTCCGGGTTGACGTCGACGCGAACGGGTTCGGCGAGTTGTCCGGTGCGGATCGCCTGCTGTCGCATCCGCTCGATGCCCCGCCGCACGGTCGGCGCCGTGACGTCGTCGGCTTGCACGACGACGACGGCAGGCTGCGGCCCGCCTGGGAACGCCGCCTGGATGCGATCGTAGGTCTGCATCACCGGCAGGTCGCGCGGGATGCCCTGGATGCCGGTGTTGATGGTGTGCACCCCGAGGGCCGGGATCGCCAATGCGATCAGCAGCCCTGCCGAGAGGACCAGCGAGAGCACCGGGCGGCGCAGCACGCGATCGAGGATCGCGCCCCAGACCCGCGAGTCCCCATGGTTGGTGTGCCGTCGCGCAGCGACGAACGGAACGCGGCCCTTCTCGATCCAGCCCTTGGAGCAGAGCTTTGACAGCACGGCCGGCAGCACGGTCAGCGATCCCACGATCGCCACGGCCACGACGAGAATCGTGCCGACCGCGATGGACGTGAAGATCGCGCTGCCCGCCAGGAACATGCCGGCCATGGCGATGATCACGGTGATGCCGGAGATCAGGACGGCCCGCCCCGAGGTCGCGGCCGCCGCCTCGAGCGCTGCGTTTCCGCCACAGCCGCCGTCGCTCTCCTCCATGTAGCGCCGCAGGTAGAACATCGAATAGTCCACGCCGACGGCAAGGCCGACGAGCAGCACCACCGACTGCACGGTTTCGTCGAGCGGCACGATCTGGCTGATCGGGCCGAGCAGGCCGATGGTGGCGGCGACGGCGGTCAGCCCGAGCAGCAGCGGCAGCCCGGCGGCGACCAGCGCACCGAAGGCGATGATGAGGATGATGAGCGTGATCGGCAGCGACAGGTACTCGGCGCGCTGGAAGTCCTCGTCGAACGACTCCTGCAGGGCCTTGCCGGCGCTGGCGTCGCCGAACTGCTCGATCCGCAGCCCGGGATGCGCGCGCTGCGCCGCCGCGGTGGCTTCCAGCGCCGCCTCGACGCGATCGAGTGCGACGTCGTCGTCGTCGTCGGCGACCTCGAACGTCACGACCGCCGACCGGCCGTCACGCGAGCGCTGGCCCATGTTGCCATCGGCCAGCGGCGACTGGATCTTGTCGACGTGCGGGACCGCCCGCAGGCGCCGCTCGACGTCTTGCACGGCGGCCGTGAACGCGCGATCGCCGATCCGCGTCGATCCCTTGCTCTGGATGAGCACCTGCTCGCCGAGCGCCTGCGGGAATCCGGCGGCGAGCGCTTGGTCGGCGACCTTGGACTCGCCGTTGCCCATGTCCTCCTGGGCGAGCTTCTGCTGACCGATCGCGCCGCCGATCATCACGGCCACGATCACGAACGCCAGCCACCCGAAGATGGCCTTCTTGCGATGCGAGGCGCTCCACAGCCCCGCGCGCGCGGCGAGATTGCGCTTTTGCATGGTGAAACCCTCCTGTCCTGGCGCGGTGGGTGGCACCTGAATTGGGGTGGCAGGCGCCGGCCGCTTGCGACAACGCTGGCGCGAGCCTGCCACGGCCGCGCGGCGGCGCGCATCGGGGAACACCCCCATCTTTTGCCGGCGCACACGGACGCGGACGCGGCGGCGACAGGTCAGGCTTCGACGAGGCCCCGGCGGATCGCGTACCGCGTGAGCGCGACGCGGTCGCGCAGGCCGAGCTTCAGCAGGATGTTGCCGCGGTGGCGCTCGACGGTCTTCTCGCTGATCACGAGCTTCTCGGCGATCTCCTTGCCGGTGAGGCTGTCGGCGATCAGCGTCACGATCTCGCGCTCACGCCGGGTCAGCAGATCCTTCGGGCCGCCCACGTACTCACCGCGCTTGAGGAAGTCGCGCATGAACGCCGCGACGGCTTCGGGATAGAGAAAGTCTCTGCCGTGCATCGCTGCCAGGCAGGCGTCGACGAGCGCCGGATCCTCGCGGCGATCGTCGACCGGCCCGAGATACCGGTGGGCGGCCGCGGGATCCGGGGGTTCGTGGTCGCCGAGCCACACCACGACGCGGCATTCCGGATCACCGAGGGCGATGCGCTCCTCGAGCACGACCGCGCTGCGCCCACTGTTTCGCGCGGCGATGCCGCCGAACACGCTCGACGTCATCCGGCACAGTCCCGGCTGGCGCTGCACGACCGGGCCGAACGGGCAGGTGCGATTGCCCAGGACGATCTTCTCCGCGTCGGCGGAGATGACGTAGAAGCTGCCGTCGATCGCGCCCTTCAGCCGCACGCAGAGATCGGCGATCTGCTCAGGCGAAAGCCGGGCCGTGACGCCGCGCGCCGCGCGATAGGCCTCCTCCATGCGTCCCCCGACGTTCGCTCCCACCTGAGCGACGACCGCCTCGGCGGCATCGGGCCCCTCGCGCGCCTCCAGGGCCTGCGCCAGCTCGACGGTGAGCGCGCGCAGAAACGGCTCCTTGCCGAACGTCCCATCCTCCCGCGCTTCCTCGAGCGCAGGCAACGCGCCGCTGGCGCGCGGCGGATCATGCGACGTCTGCACGCGGCGGCGCACCGGCAGCGTGACCGTCATCTTCGATCCTCGCCGAGGCTTGGCGGCGACCGCGACGTCGTCGGCAATCGCGCTGACCAGAAACAGGCCGCGGCCGCGCTCCGCCTCAGGCTGCGGCAGCTTCGGATCGAGCGTGAACCCGGGCCCGAGATCATGCACTTCCAGGCGCGGGCGCTCGCCTGCCCATGACGCCCTCACCCAGGACGGCCCCGGAGCATGCTCGAACGCGTTGTTCAGCAGCTCCGCGACGACGATCTCGGCCGCAGCGAAATCGGAGTCCGGCTGCGCGTGGCGGCGCAGGTACGCCATGACCTCGCGCCGCAGCGCGCTCACGGCCTCAGCGCCGGCACCCGCGCCCGTCAGCGCCCATTCCACGCGCCCGGCCCCCTCTCACGCACCAACGCATCCGTGACACTACGTGACCGCGCGAGCGACGACACTCGAAGCCGACCATCGATGTGCACCCTAAATCGCGCTGCCTGTTTCACGCAAGTCCTGCCCTCGCACGTCAGGAAAGCTGCATTCGTCAATCGAACATGCGGCTAGACGCTACGGCGGCGGCAGGGCGCTGCCGAGAGGGATGAGCCGTACTCGCACCCCGTAGTTCGCCCCGTCGATCGACGGAGACTCCCCGTCGTCGCGCGGAGGCTGTGCGGCGACGCTTCGGACATGAGCGATCACACCGCCACGTCCGCCCCCGTGACGTCCCCCCCGCGCAGAGCAAACGCGCCAGAGGTCGTCGTCCGCGCCACCGCCGTCACGCGCCGCTTCGGCGAGGGTGCCTCCGCCGTCGAGGCGCTGCGCGGCGTCGACATCGCGCTGACGCGCGGCAGCTTCACCGCGATCATGGGTCCCTCGGGCTCGGGCAAGTCGACGTTGCTGCACATCCTCGCCGGCCTGGACTCCCCCACCTCCGGCTGGGTCGAGATCGCCGGCACCCGTCTGGACGCGCTCGACGACCGCAGGCTGACGCTGCTGCGCCGTCGCCATGTCGGGTTCGTCTTTCAGGCCTACAACCTGCTGCCGGTCCTGACGGCCGAGCAGAACATCGCGCTGCCGTTGCGGCTCGCCGGGCACAAGCCCGACCCTGAGTGGCTCGAGCAGCTCATCAGCGCCGTCGGGCTGCAGGATCGCCGCCACCACCGGCCCGCGGAGCTGTCGGGCGGCCAGCAGCAGCGCGTCGCCGTCGCGCGGGCGCTCGTGACGCGCCCGGCGGTCGTGTTCGGCGACGAGCCGACCGGCAACCTCGACTCGGTCTCCAGCCGCGAGCTGCTCGCGCTGCTGCGCCACGCCGTCGACGAGCTCGGCCAGACGATCGTCATGGTCACGCACGATCCCGCCGCCGCCGCCGCGGCCGACCGCGTCGTGTTCATCGCCGACGGACGCATAAGCGGCACGCTCGAGCGCCCGACGATCGACGCGATCCTCGACGAGCTGCGGACGCTGGCGCGATGACCGCGCTCGTGCTGCACAGCCTCGCCGAGCGCAAGCTGCGCTCGGCGCTCACGGCCATCGCGATCATGCTCGGCGTCGCGATGATCGCGGGCACGTACGTGCAGACCGATCAGATCCGCACCGCGTTCACCGAGATCGAGCAGGCGATCAACGAGGGCGTCGACGTCGACATCACGCCGAAGGCCGCGTTCGCGACGGACTTCGCGCCCGAGCAGCTGCTCTCCGAGCGCCTCGTCGCCCGGGCCGCGGCCGTTCCCGGCGTCGCCCGCGCCGAGGGCCAGCTCTACGGGCAGGGCTCGCTCGTCGTGGACGGCAAGATCATCGAGCCGCAGATGGCGCCCGCGATCCTCATGTCGCAGCTGCACGAGCCGTTCGACCCGATGCAGATCGTGGCCGGTCGCCGGCCGCGCGCCAGCGGCGAGATCGTCGTCAACAGCAAGCTCGCCGCGGACGAGAACCTGCGCATCGGTCAGCGCGTCGGCGTGACCACGCGCACCGGCCAGCAGCCCGCTCGGATCGTCGGCATCGCCGACCTCGCCGGCGTGGCGTCGATCGGCGGGGCGACGATGATCGCGGCGTCGCTGGAGGACGTGCAGCGCTGGTCAGACCAGCAGGGCAAGGTCTCGGAGATCACGGCGGCGGCCGCGTCCGGCGTGACCCCGCAGGAGCTGGCCGCCCGGCTGCGGGGCGCCCTGCCGGCGACGCTCGACGTCAAGACCGGACAGCAGTCCGCCGACGAGGAGGCGGGCGAGATCAACGATGCGCTGGGCTTCCTCACCCCCGCCCTGCTCGCCTTCGCCGGCGCCGCGCTGCTCGTCGGCGCGTTCATCATCTTCAACACCTTCTCGATCACGATCGCCGAACGCGCGCGCGAGTTCGCGCTCCTGCGTGCGCTGGGCGCCACGCGCGGACAGGTGCTGCGGGCGGTCGTCGCCGAGGCGCTGCTCATCGCGATCCTCGCGTCGGCCGCGGGCCTGGCGCTCGGCCTCGGCTTCGCGCGCGGGCTCGGGGCGCTCTTCGACGCCGGTGGCTGGGGCATGCCGCGCGGCGCGATGGAGCTCGCGCCGCGCACGATCGCGGCGTCGCTCGGCGTGGGGATCGGCGTCACGCTGCTCTCCGCGCTCGTGCCGGCCGTACGCGCGACGCGTGTCGCCCCGGTCGCCGCGATGCATGGCGTGGGCACGCAGCGGGCGCCGCGCCACCCGCGGCTGCGCGCGGCGGCGACGCTGCTCGTCGGCGCCGGCGGCCTGGTGATGCTCGCCCAGGGCCTGCTCGGCGGCGGCCCCGCCACGAGCCGGCTGTCGGCGATCGGCGCCGGGACGATGCTCGTGTTCGTCGGCGTCGCGCTGAGCGCGCGCTACATCGTCCGCCCGCTGGCCGCCGTCGCCGGCTGGCCGCTGCAGCGGCTCGGCGAGGTCGTCGGCGCGCTCGCCCGCGAGAACGCCACGCGCAACCCCGCCCGCACGGCGATCACCGCGGCGGCGCTGATGGTCGGCCTCGGGCTCGTCGTGTTCGTCGCGGTCTTCGCCGCCGGGCTCAAGGAGTCGCTGAACGGCGGCATCGACGATCGCCTGCGCAGCGACCTCATCGTCACGACGAACTCGGTCTCGCCGCTGCCCGTCGGCGCGCAGAAGCACGTGGAAGCCGTCGCCGGCGTGCGCGGGACGACCGCGCAGTACTTCGACCAGGTCGAGGTCAACGGCGCGAAGCTCAACACCGTCACCGACGTCGTCAACGCGTTCGACGGCGCGGGCCTGCGCGGCGTGTACGCCTTTGACTGGCGCGACGGCGACGACGCGGACGTGGCCAAGCTCGACGTGGCGGGCAACGCGCTCGTCGAGGAGCAGTTCGCCAAGCAGCACGCGATCGCCGTCGGCGAGCGCTTCGAGGTGCGCGCGGCGACCGGCCGGCGTGTGACGCTGACCGCCGTCGCGACGTACCGTGACCCGATGATCCTGCAGGGCGCGATCATCGGCCAAGCCGACTTTCGCCGCATCTCGGCGGCGATCGATCCGTTCGCGTTCTGGATCCAGGGCGATGCGCCCGGGCTGCAGTCGCGCGTCGAGTCGGCGCTCGTCGACTATCCGGCGGCGAAGGTCCGCACGATGGAGGAGTACCGCGACTGGCTCGGCGGCCGGCTCGACCAGATCGTCTACCTCCTCTACGCGCTGCTGGCGATGAGCCTGCTCATCTCACTGTTCGGCATCGCCAACAGCCTGTTTCTCTCGATCCACGAGCGCACGCGCGAACTCGGCATGCTGCGGGCGATCGGTGCCTCGCGGCGCCAGGTGCGCGCGCTGATCCGCTACGAGAGCGTCATCACCGCGGTCATCGGCGGCGTGCTCGGGACGGCGATCGGCGTCGTGTTCGCGTGGCTGACGACGCAGGCGCTCGCCGACCTCGGGCTGGTGTTCGCGATCCCGGCCGGGCAACTCGTGCTCTTCGGCGCCCTCGCCGTCGTGGTCGGCGTGCTGGGTGCGATCGTGCCCGCCCGCCGCGCGGCGCGGCTGGACATCCTTCAGGCGGTGGTGGCGGGCGGGTAGGCACCGTCGTCTGCGGCGGCATACACATGAGCGACGGCGACAGCGGCTGTGGCACGAGCGCACGCTGCGCTCCGTCGCGAACCTCACCCGCGCCGACGCCACCGAGTTCCTCGCCCTCGTCCCGCACCGGCGCCGGCGTGATCGTCGCGTGAGCGTGTCGCCCACCTCAGCACCCATGCCGATACCCGGGTCAACTACCGATGCGGCCGCCGGCCGGCGCCCATAGTCTTCAGGCCATGAATGAGCAGATCACGCAGGACGACCCGCGTGTCCGGACCCTGGAAGCGCGCAAGGCGCAACTCGAGACCCGCAGAGCGGCACTCGATGCCGTTGTTCGCGCCGGCGAAGGGCACGATCCGTCGCACGGTCGCGAGCTCGACGACGTGAGCTCGCTGCTCGCGCAGGTCCGTGCGGAGATCGTGCGGCGGCGCGGCGCCCGGCGTAGGCCGCCCGCCTGACGGCGATGCGGCGTACTGGACACGACGCCTGCGCCACCGCCACGCAACGAGCACGCTCGCTGACATGTCCGACCGGATGAGCATCATCGACCGCAATGGATGACGACCACGCCCTCCGGTTGCTCGCGCAGCACCGCGATCGCATCGAACGCGAGATTGCGCGCCTGCGTCACGACGACGACGACGAGCACCTCGGCGAGGACGAGCTCGAAGCGGGGATCGTCGAGCAGCTCCGCGAGGAGCTCGAGGCGATCACGCGCGCCGAGGAGCGGCTCAGCCACGGGACCTACGGCCTGTCGATCGAAAGCGGGGCTCCGATTCCGGACGCCCGGCTCGAGCTCGTTCCGTGGGCGGAGCGCACCGTCGAGGAGGAAGTCCGGATCCCGCGATAGGCGCGCGTGCTGCAGGCATCCGGTCGGCCGAACGTTGTTCGGCGTTGGCCCCCGCCTTCGCGACACGCGAATCCGGCCGCGGCTACGAAGATCTCCCCAGAGCGCGCGCGGTTTCGCGCGCGATGACGATCTCCTCCCCCGCCGCGACGACGAGCACGGCCACCGCCGCACCGGCGCGCGAGATCCCCTGCGCGTCCGCGGCGTTGGCGTCGTCGTCGAGCACGACGCCGAGCTGACCGAGCCGCTCGCAGATCGCGCCGCGCAGAAGCGCCGATCGCTCGCCGGCGCCGGCCGTGAAGACGAGGGCGTCGAGCCCGAGCAGCGAGGTGGACATCGCGGCGACCGCGCCGCTGACGCCGCGCACGAGCACGTCGAACGCCAAGCGCGCCCGCGGGTCTCCCGCCACCGCCGCCCGCTCCACGTCGCGCAGCCCGTGCCGGCCCGACAATCCCAACAGCCCGGAGCGGTGGTTCAGCGCGTCGTCGAGCTCCTCGCGCCCGATCCCGGCGGCGAGCAGGTGCAGCAACAGCCCGGGGTCGACCGAGCCCGAGCGTGTCGCCATCGGCACGCCCTCCAGGGGTGTGAAGCCCATCGTCGTGTCGACCGAGCGGCCGTCGAGCACCGCGCTCACCGAGCAGCCGCTGCCGAGATGACAGACGACGAGCCGCCGGCAGCCGTCGCACCCCAGCCGCGCGCTCGCCTGCTCGTGACACCACGCGACGTTCAGCCCGTGAAAGCCGTAGCGGCGCAGCCCGAAGCGCTCGCTCCACTCGCGCGGCAGCGCGTACGTCGCGGCCTCCGGCGCAAGCGTGCGATGAAAGGCGGTGTCGAAGCACGCGACCTGCGCCAGGCGCGGGAGCGCGGCGGCCGCCGCGTCGATGCCCTCGAGCGCCGCGCGGGTGTGCAGCGGGGCGAGCGGCGCGAGCGCCTCGATCGCCGCGCGAACGTCGGCACCGATCACGGCCGGGCCGGTGAAGCGCGCACCCCCGTGGACGACGCGATGGCCGACCGCGTCCGCCCCGCCGCCGGCGTCGGCGAGCGCCGCCGCCAGCGCCCCGGCGTGACGGCCCGCGCTCGCGCCGGGCTCCCAGCGCTGCTCGCCGTGGGCGAGGATCGCGCCGCGTCCCGCGTGCACGAGCGCATGCTTGAGGCTGCTCGACCCGGCGTTGACGACGAGCACCCGCACGAGCCGGCTATCGCTCAGACGACCTGCTCGGGCCACGTCCAGTCGCGCACCTCGGGCATGTCCTCGAAGTGCTCGCGTATGTAGGCCCGGTGGCGCAGCAGCTGCGCCTCGCAGTGGTGCTCCAGGGCCCGCGCACCGGGCGCGAGCCGGCGGGCGCGGCGCAGGGCGTTGAGCACGAGGTGGTAGCGGCTCATCTCGTTGAGCACGACCATGTCGAACGGCGTCGTCGTGGTGCCCTGCTCGGTGTAGCCGTGCACGTGAAAGCGGCTGGCGTTCGGGCGCCCGTGCAGCAGCTGGTGCATCGCCCGCGCGTAGCCGTGAAACGCGCAGACGACGTCGGTCGTCTCGCCGAAGAGCGTCTCGAAGCGCTCGCGCGGCATCCCGTGGGGGTGCACGCCGGCGGGCGCCAGCGCCATGAGGTCGACGACGTTGACGACCCGGAAGCGCAGCTCGGGCACGTGCTCGCGCAGCAGCGCGGCGGCGGCAATCGTCTCCTGCGTCGGCACGTCGCCGATGCACGCCAGCACGACGTCGGACTCCTCGCGGCCGATCGCGTTGCCCGCCCACTCCCACTCGCCCGCCCCGCGTGCGCAGTGCTCGCGGGCCGCGTCGATGTCGAGGTACTGCAGCTGGGGCTGCTTGTCGATGACGACGAGGTTGACGTAGTCGCGGCTGCGCAGGCAGTGGTCGGCCGTCCACAGCAGGCAGTTGGCGTCCGGCGGCAGGTACACGCGTACGACCTCGCCGCTGAGCGAGATCATCGTGTCGATCAGCCCCGGCCCCTGGTGGCTGAAGCCGTTGTGGTCGTTGCGCCAGCACGTCGACGTCAGCAGCACGTTGAGCGATGCGACGGGCGCGCGCCACTGCAGCCGGCGACCGTGCTCGAGCCACTTGGCGTGCTGGATCGCCATCGACGCCGAGACCATCGCGAACGCCTCGTACGTCGCGAAGAGGCCGTGCCGGCCGGTCAGCAGGTAGCCCTCCAGCCAGCCCTGGCAGTTGTGCTCGGAGAGGACCTCCATGACGCGACCGTGCGGCGTGACGTGCTCGTCGCCGTCGCGGGCGTCGCGCAGCATCCGGTCTGAGACGTCGAACACCGCGCCGAGCCGGTTGGAGTTCGTCTCGTCGGGGCTGAAGAGGCGGAAGTTGGCCGCCGCGGCGTTGCGCGTGTAGACGTCGCGCAGCAGCTCTCCGAGCTGGCGCGTGGACTCTGCGCGCGTCCGGGCAGGCCGCGCGACGTCGAGCGCGTACGCCGCCGGCTCGGGCAGGTCCAGCGCGGTGAGCACGCGGCCGCCGTTGGCGTGCGGCAGCGCGCCCATCCGCAGGTCGCCCTCCGGCGCGAGCGCCGCCAGCTCGGCCACGAGGCTGCCTCTCGGATCGAAGCACGCCTCGGGCCGGTATGAGCGCATCCAGCGCTCGAGCTGCGCGAGGTGCTCGGGGTTCTCGCGCACACCCGACAGCGGGACCTGATGTGAGCGAAACGTCCCCTCCACCCGTGTGCCGTCGACCTCGTGCGGGCCGGTCCACCCCTTCGGGGTGCGCAGGACGATCGCCGGCCAGGCCGGCGTGCCGGTCCCGTGCGCGGTGCCCGCACGGGCCGTGTCCTGGATCGCGCGGATCTCCGCGTACGCATCGTCGAGTGCGGCGGCGAAATCACGGTGCACCCGGCGCGGGTCGTCGCCGCTGACGACCCGCGGCGCGTAGCCGTGCCCGCGCAGCAGCGCGAGCACGTCGGCTTCCGGCGCGCGGCCCAGCACCGTCGGCCCGGCGATCTTGAACTCGTTGAGGTGCAGGATCGGCAGCACCGCGCCGTCGCGCGCCGGGTCGAGGAAGCGGATGCCCTTCCACGAGCCCTCGAGCGGTGCGGTCTCCGCCTCGCCGTCGCCGACAACGCAGGCGACGAGCAGATCCGGGTTGTCGAACGCGGCGCCGAAGGCGTGCACGAGCGCGTAGCCGAGCTCGCCGCCCTCGTGGATCGAGCCGGGCGTCGGCACGCTGACGTGGCTCGGGATGCCGCCGGGCGTCGAGAACTGGCGCACCAGCGCGCGCAGGCCGGCCTCGTCGGCGCTCACGTGCGGATAGATCTCGGAGTACGTGCCCTCGAGGTAGACGTTGGCGACGACCGCCGGGCCGCCGTGTCCTGGCCCGGCGACGTACAGCACCGGCTGCTCGGTCCGGCGGATGAGCCGGTTGAGCTGCGCGTAGACGAGGTTCAGCCCGGGCGACGTACCCCAGTGGCCCAGCAGCCGCGGCTTGACGTGCTCGACGCGCAGCGGTTCGCGCAGCAGCGCGTTGTCGCGCAGGTAGATCTGCGCGACCGTGAGGTAGTTCGCCGCCTGCCAGTAGGCCAGCAGGTCGTCGAGCTCGCGGTCCGGCAGGCCGCTCGTGCCATCCTCGCTCATAGCGCAACCCTCGCACACCGTGGTCTCGCTTCCGTGCGGCTCGTCCCCGCGCTCGCCTTGCGCGACCTCCGTCATTGCGGTGCGGGGCGATCGACGGTCGCGCGGCGCGCTGCGGGCGCCATCAGCGCCGGCCGGGCGGCTGCGCGCGTCGCGCGGTACCTCGCCGCGACGCGCCGTGTGCCGTGCTCGTCGTGCCGCGTCCTCGGCGCCCGACCGGCATCGGCGCAAGCCGCCACCTGTCCGCGGGAGAACACCGATCTCTATCGGCCCTGGCGCCGCTATGGTCTGGCCTATGGACGCGTCAGCCGCGGGGAGTCCGACGATCAGGATCGTGCTGGCCGACGATCATGCGGTCGTGCGGCGCGGGCTGGAGCTCCTGCTCGAGGCGGAGGAGGGATTCGAGGTGGTCGCATCCGTCGGCGACGTCCAGGCGGCGATCCGCACGACGCGCGGCCACAAGCCCGACGTCCTCGTGCTCGACCTCAACATGCCGGGCGGGTCGAGCCTCGAGGCGATCCCCCAGATCCTCGAGGCTTCGCCGGGGACGAGCATCACGGTGCTGACGATGCAGGACGAGCCCGCGTTCGCCCGCAAGGCGCTCGGCGCGGGCGCGCTGGCCTATGTGCTCAAGGAGGCCGCCGACGACGAGCTCGTCGAGGCGGTCCGCCGCGCGGCGGCAGGGCAGACCTACCTCAACCCGCAGCTCGGCGCGCGGATGGCGGCCGAGCCGCCGCAGCCGAGCGGGCCGCCCGACGACCTCTCCCAGCGCGAGGTCGAGGTCCTGCGGATGATTGCGCTCGGCCACACGAACGCCGAGATCGCCGAGTCGCTGTATCTCTCGATCCGCACGGTCGAGAGCCACCGCGCGCACATCCAGCAGAAGCTGCGCCGCTCCTCACGCGCCGATCTGGTGCGCTACGCCCTCGACCACGGGCTCGTCGAGCGCTGAGAGCGGCAGCTCGGCGCGCACCGTGGTGCCCTTCTCGCCGGGCGTCACGGTCAGCTGTCCGCCGCTGAGCTGCACGCGCTCGCGCATCCCGGCGAGGCCGAAGCCGGCCGTCGTGGCGTTCGGATCGAATCCGGCGCCGTCGTCGGAGACCTCCACCGAGATGCGGTCGTCGACGCCGCGGACCAGGACGCGGGCGTGCTCGGCCTGAGCATGCTTGGCGACGTTGGTCAGGGCCTCCTGGACGAGCCGGTAGATCGTCGTCTCGAGCTCCGAGCCGATCCCGGTGTCGGCGCGCGATACGACGAGGTCGCATTCGATCTCCAGGCCCTCGACGGCGCTCACGCGGCCCACAAGCGCCTCGATGGCCGGCACGAGCCCGAGCTCGTCGAGCGCCGCGGGACGCAGCTCGGTGATGATCGCCCGCAGGTTCTCGATCTCGCGTTCGGTCTGGCCGACGCCCTCACGCAGCAGCTCCGCGACGTCGTCCTGCTCGATGCGCCGCAGCGCCGACGAGAGGATGACCCGCAGGCCGCCAAGCCCCTGCAAGGTCTCGTCGTGCAGCTCGCGCGCCCAGCGCCGGCGCTCGGCTTCGGCGGCGTCCAGCGAGTGGCGCAGCCGATCGTGCTGGACGGTCTGGGCGAGCGCGACAGCGGTCGCGGCGCTGGCCGCGAATGCGCGCAGCGTCGCCTCGTCGTCTTCGGAGAAGCCCGTCGCGTCGGCACCGCGATCGAAGGCGACCAGCACGCCGAGCCCGCGGCCACGGTAGTCGAGCGGCGCCAGCAGCGCCGTCCGTGCGTCGGCGACACCAAGCTGTGTCGCCGCCAGCCGTAGCTGCGCGCCGACGTCGGCGATCCGCCGCACCCGGCGGGACGTGAGGACCTGTCCGACGGTCGAGCCCTCGATCGGCACCCGGGTACCGAGCGCCCGCTCGGTGACGCCGGCGCTGGCTGCGACGACGAGGTCGCTGCCCTCGCGCAGGAGGATCACCAGGCTGCGCGCCTCGACGAGCGCCCGGCCGCGCTTGGCGATGAGCTCGAGCACCTGGTCGAGCTCCATCTCGGCGCCGACGGCGACGGCGATCGTCCGCGCCGCCTCCAGCCGCCGGGTCGTCTGCTCGAGCTCGTCGCGGCGCGCGGCGACGGACTCGTAGAGGCGCGCGTTCTCGATCGCGATCGCCGCCCACGCCGCGAGGATCACCACCGACTCCTCGTCGGCGGCGTCGAACTCGGCGCCGCCGGCCTTCTCGGTGAGGTAGAGGTTGCCCCACGCCTGGCCGCGCACGAGCACGGGAACGCCGAGGAACGTCGACATCGGTGGATGGCCGGGCGGGAAGCCGTAGGACTTCGGGTGCTCGCCGACATCGGGTATGCGCAGCGGCTGCGGATGCTCGATGAGCACGCCGAGCAGCCCCCGCCCGCGCGGCAGATCGCCGATCGCACGATGCGTCTCGGCGTCGATCCCGCGGGTGATGAACCGGTCGAGCTCGCGGCGGTCGCGGTCGAGGACGCCGAGCGCGGCGTAGCGCGCACCGGTGATCTCGCAGGCGGTCCCGAGGACGTGGTCGAGCACAGCGTCGGGCTCGAGCTGGGCGAGCAGGCCACGGCCGACGTCGATAAGGCGCCGTAGGCGTTCTTCGCCGAGACGATGGTCCTGAGGAGCGGTCATGGGCGCAGCACGGTCAACGGCGAAGCACGCCGGCGACGAGGAGGTGGCCAGCCGCGTTTGCACGCCACTGCACCGTACGAGTTGCGGCTGGCTCGTCTGCACTTACGCGTCGCTGCCATGACCATTGGGTTTTGTGCCGCGCAGACCAGGGGTGTGCACTCCGGAGCCGCGCCGAACGTACCACAGCATCACGCCGGCCAGAGCCATTCCCTCACCTCTGCGGACTACCCGCCGCCGACTGCGGTGCGGCCCGGATGACCAGCGCGCCCGCGACCCATAGGTTGCGGCGATGAACGACGCCCTGCTGCTCACGGCGATCGCCACTGCGACCGTGGTGGCGACCGGTCTCGGCGCGCTCCCCGTGCTGGCTCTCGGCGTCGCGCGGGCGCGCGCGGCGCAGGGCCTGCTCAGCGGGCTCGCCGCGGGCGTCATGGCCGTGGCAGCGATCGCCGGGTTGCTCATTCCGGCGTTCGAGCAGGGTGCAACGGGCCCCGTCGCCGCCGCCGCGATCGTCGGAGCGCTCGCGCTCGTGCTCACCCGGCGGACGCTGGGCCACCGCGCGGACGCGGCCGGGCGCAGCGCCGCCGGCACACGCTCGCTGCTCGTCTTCGGCGTGCTGTTCGCCCACAGCCTGCCCGAGGGCTTTGCGATCGGCAGCGCGTTCGCCTCGACCGAGACGGGTATCGGCCTGTTCGTCATCACCGCCATCGCGATCCAGAACGTGCCCGAGGGAACTGCCACCGCGGCGGCGATGCAACCCGCGGGGTACTCGGCCGGCCGCCAGTTCTGGGGAGCGGTCCTGACGAGCGTCCCTCAGATCCCGGGGGCGCTCGTCGCCTGGCTGGCGGTCGAGCAGATCGACGGGATCCTGCCCGCCTCCTTCGCGCTCGCCGGGGGCGCGATGCTCGCGCTCATCGTCGTCGACCTGCTGCCCGACGCGTGGAAGCACGGCTCGCATCTGAGCGTGTCGGCCGGGACCTCCATCGGCGCGGCGATCATGCTCGCGCTCGGCCTCGCGCTCGGGGTCTGAGCCCGATGGACGCCGCGCTGCTCGTCGGCGGCGACGACCATTGCGGCCACGCGGGCCGCAAAAACGAGGGCTAAGCCCCGGCCGGCGCGCCCTGGCGGCCCTTCGTCTCCTGGGCGAGCTCGCGGCCGAGCCGGTCGACGCCGTCCCAGTCGGTGTAGTCGTAGTCGTGGGAGGCGTCGGTCGGGTGGCCCATCTTCTTCATGAGCATCCGCATGACCTGGCGCGTGACGAAGTCGTACTCGCGGTACTGCAGCGCGCCGGCGATGGGCTCGATGCGGCCCGGCGTCCAGCCGGTCTCCTCGACGAAGGCGTCGATGCACCGCCGCATCCCGGACTGGGACTCCTCGCTGTCGTCGGCGGCGGAGAGCGAGACCGAGATGAACACCGACGCGACGTCGCCGAGCGTCTCCCGGCGCTCCGAGACCCATCTGACGATGTCCTTCTGGTGATGCTCCTGATGCAGCGACCCGGCGACGACGACGAGGTCGTAGCGGCCGGGCTTGGCCTCGCCGGCCTGGCCGACCTCGCGCAGGTCGACCTCGAGTCCCTCGCCGCGCATGGCCTCGGCGAGCCGCGTGACGATCTTGGCGGTGTGTCCGTGCTTGCTCGCATAGACGATGAGGGCGTCGGCGTCCTGGAAGACGTGGTCTGCAGATACGGCTGATTCGGTCATGGCTGCAGCCAACCATCCGCAGGACCGCGCAACATCCGCAGCTCCTGCGGACATGCGATGCGGACAACCACGGAGGTCGCGGCCCGCCGCCGGACGTACGGTCCAACGCATGACCGATACGACCTCCTCCGATCCGCCCCGCGGCCCGATCCTGCTCTGTGCCGGAACCGATGCCGCCGCCGCGGTGCGCCTCGCCGAGGCCGCCGCCACCCTGCTGGAGCATCGCGCCGTCGTCGTCCTCGCGGCCTGGCAGCCACCGCCGGTCATGGGCGGGCTGGAGGCCGCCATGGACGCGCTCTACGACCTGCACGCCGACCTGCGCGACGCCGCCCGCAAGGCCGCGGCGCAGGTCGCGCACGCCGCCGCCGAGGCGCTCGAGGCGCACGGCATCCACGTGACCCGCCAGATCTGCCCCGAGGAGTACTCGCCGTGGCGGATGATCCTCGACATCGCCGAGCAGGTCGATGCCTCCGTCATCGTCGCCGGCGCGAGCGAGGACGCCGCGCGCGCGACCGGCGCGATCGGCCGCCAGGCTCGCGCGCTCGCGCACCGCACCCGCCGCCCGCTGCTGCTGCTCACGCCCGGCGGCGCCCCGGCCCGCGACGACGCCCCCGCGCTGTTTGCGACCGACGGCTCCGAACACGCGATCCGTGCGATGCGGATCGGCGGCGCGCTGCTGCTCCCGCGCCCGGCGGTCGTCGCCAGCGTCTGGCAGCCGATCGGACGAACGGCGAACCTTGCCATGGTCGCCGTTCCCGACGACGTCGTCCGCCAGGGCGCCGCGCGGATCGACGATGGCGCGCGCGAGCGCGCCGACGGACAGGCCGCCGAGGGCGTCTCGATCCTCGCGGCCGGAGGGTGGCGCACCGAGAGGACCGCGATCGAAGCCGACCGTCACGTAGCGGCCGAGCTCGTCCACGCCGCCGGCGAGCACGACGCCGCCGTCATCGTCACCGGCACCCGCGGGCGCTCGCGGATCGCCGCGGCCTTGCTGGGCAGCACCGCCGAGAGCATCCTGCGCCACGCCGGCAGGCCGGTCCTGCTCGTCCCGCCGCCCGCGGGTCCGGAGGCCTGATCAGCGCGAGAGGTGACCGACGAGGTCGATCTCGGCGACGACGCCGTCCGGGACGCGACTGCCCGGCCGGAGCACCGCCAGGCGCGACACGTCGGCGGTGAGCATCGCGTCCCGCGCGTCCGCGACGGTGGCCGACGGCACGACGCCGATGCAGGGTTCGCTGATCGCATCGTGGGCGGCGCTGCGCCGCCACTCGGCCGGCTCGCTGTGGCGCAGCAGGCCGCGCGCGGTGACCCAGCCGAGCAGCTCGCCGTCGTCGGCGGTGACGAGGACGCCGTGAACGTGGTGCTCGCGCATCACGCGCGCCACGCCGTCGAGCGTCGTCGACCGCGAGACGACGACCACGCCCGGCCGCATGACATCGGCCACACACTGCAGCGATTGCTTCATGACCACCACGGTAACCGCCCGGCGGACGAGCCGGCATCGCGAGAGGACCGAGCGAAGGCTGCGGGTGTTCGCCGGGTCGCACCCGCAGCAACTACGGATGACCGCGCGCCGTCGCGACCCGAGAATCCACCCATGGCCGCGATCTCGAGCACGATCTCTCCCGCCGGCCCGGTGACGGCCCCCTCAGCCGCACCGGAACCTGCCACGCTCGCCCGCCCCACCGCGCTCGCCATCGTGCGTGCATTCGGCGTCATGGTCGGCGGCCCCCTCCTTCTCGTCGCAGCGGCCGCCGCCGCGGGACTGCACAGCCTGCGAGCCGCCCTCGCGCACCGCCCGCCGCGACCTGGCGCGCTCGGCGTGGTGGCCGCGGCCGCGGCCTATGCCGGGCTGGTGCGTCCGTGGATGCGCCGCTGGGGCGCATCCGACGCCGATCTCGCGCGCGCGCTGCCCGGCGACGACGTCTGCCCGGATCCCGGTCTGGAGCAGACGCACGCGATCGCGATCGACGCGCCGGCCGAAGACGTCTGGCCCTGGGTCGCGCAGCTCGGCCAGGACCGCGGCGGCTTCTACAGCTACACCTTCCTCGAGAACCTCGCCGGCTGCCGGATGCGCAACGCCGACCGGATCCATCCCGAGTGGCAGGATCGCCGCGTCGGCGACACCGTCCTGCTGCATCCGTCCTCCGGCCTTGAGATCCTGCGCCTCGACGCCGGCCGCGCGATCGTGTTCGAGGGCGGCTGGGCTCTCGCGATCGAGCCGGACGGTCCCGGCCGCTGCCGCCTGCTGGCCCGCTTTCGCTTCCCGCGCGGGGCCCTTTCGATCGGCTATGCGCTGCTGCTCGAACTGCCCCACTTCGTCATGGAGCGCAAGATGCTGCTTGAGATCAAGCGCCGCGCCGAGGCTGCGCGATGAGCGAGCACCCCGTCATCGCCTGCTACCGCGGCCTCGACAGCGCCGACGCCGTCGGGCTCGGCGCGTTGCTGGCCGACGCGCTCGGTGAGCCGCTCGTCCTCGCCAGCGCCTACCGCTACGACCCCGCCGCGCTCAGTGCACAAGCGCTGCCGATTCCCGACAACGCGCGCCGCGCCAAGGCCGCGGCGGCCGCGCTGCGCCGCGCGCGGCAGTTCGTGGGGGCGGACGTCGACGTGCGCGAGGAGATCGTGCCCGCGGCTCGCGTCATCGACGCGCTCGCCGAGCTCGCACGCGATACGGACGCGTGCATGCTCGTTCTCGGCCGCGACGTCAGCGGCCACGTCACCCGCTCGCTGGTCCCCCACGCTCCCTGCCCGGTGGCCGTCTCGCCGATGAGCGTCCCGCTGCCGCGCCTCGGTCCGCTGCGGCGGATCGGGGTCGCGATCGACGGCTCGGCGCCGGCCGCCTGCGCGCTCGTCGCTGCGACGCGTCTGGCGCGGGCCACGGGAGCGCAGCTCGAGCTGCTCACGGCCGACCAGACGACCGAGCACGCGGCCGCCTGGCTGCACGTGGCGCGGCTGTCGCTGGAGTCCTCCGGCGTCCCCTTCACGGCATCCCCGCTTGTGGGCGAACCGCGCTCGCGCCTGACCGAAGCCAGCGCGGACCTCGACCTGCTCGTCTGCGGCTCGCGCGGGCTCGGCCGGCCGGTCGCCGCGCTTCTGGGCAGCGTCTCGGCGCATCTCATCGCGCACGCGCAGTGCCCCGTCCTCGTCGTGCCGCCGACCGTCGCCCGCAGCGACGGCGGCCCGCTCGGCATCACCTCCGCCGCGGCGAACGCGTGATGGGTTCCGCCGCCGACCCCCAGATCCACCAGGCGACGTTCGACGTGGATCGCCCGGTCGCGCCACGCGATCGCCTCACCTGCGCGCTTCGCCTGTTCACCGTGATCCCGGCCGCGATCCTGCTGGGCACGGTCAGCGGGGGCGGCGTCTCCGCCGGCGGCAACAGCGGGCTGTGGCTCGCGTTCGGCGGTCCGGGCCTGCTCTTCGTGCCCCCGCTGCTCATGCTCGTCTTCCGCGAGAAGTACCCGCGCTGGTGGTTTGACTTCAACCGCGAGCTGCTGCGCTTCAGCGCTCGCGTCGGCGCGTATGCCGCGCTGCTGACCGACGCCTACCCGTCGACCGACGAGCCGCAGAACGTGCACCTCGAGCTGCCGGAGCCCGACCCCACGCAGCTCGACCGCTGGCTGCCCCTCGTCAAATGGCTGCTGGCCATCCCCCATCTCGTCGTGCTCGTATTCCTCTGGCTCGGCGCCGTCGTGGCGGTCATCGTCGCCTGGTTCGCGATCCTCTTCAGCGGCCGCTACCCCGACGGGCTGTTTGACTACGTCGTCGGCGTCGGGCGCTGGAACATCCGCGTCGTCGCCTACGCGTTCGCCCTCGTGACCGACGACTACCCGCCGTTCCGGCTCGCCGCGTGACGACGATGGCCACGATCGCCTCCATCCTTCCGGCGCCGTCCCCCGGCTTCGCGTTGGACCGTGTGATCTGCGCGCTCGACGGCAGCCCGCGCGACGCCGACGCCACGCGCGAGGCGCTCGCCGTGGCCGGTGCGGCCAACGGGCTGAGCTTCGTCGCCGTCGACGACACCCCGCAGACCGGCGGCGCGATCTCGTCGCTGGGCGAGCACCGGGCGCGGCGAGCGCTGGAGCAGGCGCAGGCGCTGGCCGCGGCACACGGGACGCCGGCAACGACCGAGCTTGCGGGCCCCGGCGACGTCGCCGCGACGCTCATCGACCGTGCCGGCCGCACCGGACTGCTCGTCGCAGGTGGTCGTCGCGGTTCGCCGGTCGCCGCCGCCGTGACCGGCTCGGTCGAGCGCGCGCTGCTGCACCGCGCCGAGGGGCCCCTGCTCCTGGCGCACTCACGCGACGGGGAACGCGACGCACGTCTCCGGATCCTGGTCGCCGTCGACGACGGACCGGCGGCCGCCGGTGTCGTCGCGCTCGCCGGCGCCGTCGCGGCCGCCTCGGATGGCTACGTGAACCTCGTGCATGTCGCCGGCCGGGAGTACGGGTCGGCGATGCGCCACCGCCTCGCCGAGCTGTCGATCGAGCTGATCGCGCGGACCGGTCGCGAGCCGGTCGTCGATGTGCTGCAGGGCGCCCATGTCGCGACGGGCATCACCGACTTCGCCCGGCGCAGCGGCTCCAGCCTGCTCGTCGTCGGACGCCGCGGGCTGACCGGGCTGCACGGGCTGGGATCGGTGAGCGGCCGGGTCGTCAACGCGGCGCCGTGCTCGGTCCTCGTCGTGCCCGCCGACTTCGACGCGTAGGCTCGCGCCCCGATGAGCACGACCGCCGCGCCCCAGGCGGGCCGGCCGCGCCCGCGCCGCGCTCCACCGGGCCGTCACTGGCACCGGCGGCTCGTCCACCGCCGCCGCCACCTCCTGCGCGGCGGCGGCCTCGCGGCGCTGCTGGCCGTGCTCGGCCCGGGGATCCTCGCCGGCCTGTCCGACGACGACCCCGCCGGGATCACGACGTACTCGATCCTCGGCGCCGAGCACGGCTACCGGCTGCTGTGGGTGCTCGCCCTCTCGACCGTCGCGTTGATCGCCTTCCACGATCTCGCCGCGCGGATGGGGGTGGTCACCGGCAAGGGGTTGCTCGCGCTGGTCCGCGAGCACTACGGCGGCCGCGGCACCGCCGTCGCGCTGCCCGCGCTCGTGATCGCGAACCTCGGCACGCTGTGCGCGGAGTTCGCCGGGATCGCCGCCGGGATGGAGCTCGTCGGGGGTGTCAGCCGCCACGTCAGCGTCCCGGTCGCCGCCTTCGCCGTGTCGGCGCTCGTGCTGCGCGGCTCGTTTCATCGCGTCGAGCACGTCCTGCTGGCGCTGAGCGGCGTCTTCGTCACGTACTTCGTCGCCGGGTTCCTCGCTCGGCCGGATTGGGGCGCCGCGACTGAGGGGATGGTGGTGCCGTCGATGCCGCTCACCCGCGACGCGATGCTCATCGCGGTTGCGACGGTGGGAACGACGCTGGCCCCCTGGGGCCTGGCGTTCATCCAGTCCTACGCGGTCAACAAGAAGCTGCGCGTCGAGGACCTGCGCCTGGAGCGCGTCGACGTCGTCGTCGGCGCGGTCCTGACGGGGATCATCGGCGCGTTCGTCGTGGTCGCCTGCGCGGCGACGCTGCATCCCGGCGGCATCGCGATCGAGGACGCCGCCGACGCGGCGCGCGCGCTCGAGCCGCTCGCCGGCCATGCCGCGAGCGCCCTGTTCGGCGTGGGCTTCGTCGGCGCCGCCCTGCTCGCGGCCTCGATCGTCCCGCTGTCGACCGCGTACTCGGTGTCCGAGGCGATCGGCGCGCCGGCCGATGTCGACGACACGCTGCGCCAGGCGCCGGTCTTCTACGGGAGCTTCGCGGCGATGGTGGCGATCGCCGCCGGGATCGTGCTCATCCCGGGCGCGCCGCTCATCTCCCTGCTGTTTCTTACCCAGGCGCTCAACGCCGTCCTGCTGCTCGCTCTGCTGCCGTTCATGCGCCGCCTCGGCAGCGATCCGGCGGTCATGGGCGAGCACACGCTCGGCCGCGGCAGCCGGCTGCTGACCGGCGCCTCGCTGGCGATGGTCGCGGTCTCGGTCGCCGCGCTCGCGGTGCTGGCGCTGCTCTGAGGCCCGTGGCGCTGCTGAGTTTTGGCAGGGCGGGAAGCGGCACTCGCTGCCCGAGCGATCGGCGCGAGCCACACGCGGGGGATGCCTCAGGCGGTCGGTCTGGGCGTTCCTGAGCTGAGGCGCTCAGCCCGCTGCTTGATGCCGCGGAGCATCTTCCTCTCCATGATGAGCGAACCAGGCTCCATTGGCAGCATGCCGATGCGCGCGACGCGTGACGGGAGTCGGAAGCGGTTGCGGCTGATCAGTCGCGTGCCGCCGTCGCGCGGTTCGAGCACGAACGTCCAGACCCAGTTTCCGTCGTCCGAACGCCACGCGAGCACTCGCTCGGACTCAACCCGGTCCATGCTCATTCGGTTGGAGCCGAGGCTGAACGTCTCCCCCACCTCTGGATGCTGGAACTCCGCAAGGATGCCGCCGGCGCTGTGCATGTCGAGCCCGAGCAGGTTCTCGATCCAGTCGTACGTGTAGGCGCCGGCGCGCGGAGAGGGACCCATCTGCGCCAACCACGGCCATACGGCTCCCGGCGGTGCCTCGATATCGATCGCCCGGGTCGAAACTCCATCGGCCTGCTCGAGCAGCTCGTCTCCAGGCAGCCGCGCTGAGGTCTCCCTGTCGGTCGCTCCCCAGTTGAGAATCGACGTGCGCAGCACGCGCGTGTACAGGGCTGCAAGAGCAGTGGTCGCGACCGCTGCCACGACGATCCGCGTTCTCATGAGCGCCAAGGATGAACGTCGGCCGGCATCATCCTTGCATGGTGCCAGCTGTGTCCGCACGGCCGCGTCAACGCAGCAGGATCGCTGGCAACTCGCAAATCGGACGGCGTCGCGGGACGGGCTCCGAGCTCAGGGTTCGGATCTGTCTCGCAGCCGGCGCAGGCCGACCTCGATCGCGTGGCCCCGGCCCGTCACGGGATCGTCCTCGCGTCGACGGCGAACGCGTGACCGACCAGCTCGCGGTCGCGGTAGTCACGGCCGGATAGCCCCACGTCAACGCGGTCTCCGTGATCGGTGACCGTCATCGTCCCGTAGTGGCCCGCGCCGGGAACGGCGCCCTCGCTGTAGGGGCCGCCCTTGACGCTGCCGGCGCGATCCAGCGCGGCGGCGTGGAACACGGGGAAGCCCGCCCGGCCCGTGCCGGAGTAGTCGCTGTGCGAGCCGTCGTCGATCGCGACCATGTGCGCATCACCGGCGAGCATGACGAGCCGGCGGATCCGCTGGCGGGCGATGAAGCGCGACAGCGCAGCCCGCTCGGCGGGATGGCCGGCCCAGCTGTCGTCGTCGGCCGCGCCCGCGCGCCCGATCCAGGGCACCGAGGACACGAGCACCGTGAGCGCGAAGCGATCACGCGCCGCGATCAGCTCGCGCTGCAGCCAGCGCATCTGCTCGCCGCCGAGCACGCTGCGCGCCGTCCGCGCCGACCGCGTGTCGAGGACGAGGAACCGCACGCGACCGATCGTGAACGCCTGATGGATCGGACCCGCGCGGCCCGCCGGCAGCGCGTAGTGCGGGACGGCCGCGCCGTAGGACCACCGTGCCGCCTCGCGGCTGGGCGACGACCCGTCGGCGCCGTTGGGGCCGTAGTCGTGGTCGTCCCAGACGTAGGCGATCGGGCTGCTGCGGTACAGCGCGCCCTGCGCCGGGCTGGCGACGGCGCTGTCGTAGTGCTCGACGAAGCGCCCGCGCGAGTTCTGCTCGATGTTGGCATAGAAGAGGTCGCCGAGCGCGAGGTACAGGTCGGCCCGCTCGCGGCGGATCGCGTCGAACACGGCGCCGTTGGAGCCGACCCGCGCGCATCCGCCGATCGCCAGCTTGAAGGACTGGCGACCTGCGGCGAACGTCGCGAAGCGCCCGATCCGGTTGCGGTCGATGCGGCCGTCGAACTCGAGGCCGTAGAAGTACCGCGTGGCCGGTGTCAGGCCACGCGCCGTGAAGGAGACCAGACGCTCGTTGCGGTCGTCGTCGGCGCGCCGGGGTCCGAACACGCGCGCATCGGCCAGGTCCGCGCGGCGGCTGACCAGCAGCCGCACGCGGCCGTCGGCGTTGAGGTGCGCGTTCACTGTTGCGCGGTCGCTTGTCACGTTGCCCGACCAGGCCCACACGACGCGCCAGGTAGGCGGCGTCGCGAGCGCCGACTCCGGGTGCTTGGGCCCGTATGCGCGGTCGTGCACCGCCAGCGCCGCGACGGCGCCCAGCCCGAGCAGGCCGCCGGTCAGCATCCCGGCGACCGCGGCGCCGCGCAGCGTGTGCACCGGGTGCCAGGCGAGCGCGAACAGGATGGCCGGCAGGAAGAACGACAAGCAGGCCGCGACGGCGAACGCCGGGTTGTACTCGAGCGCCGCCAGCACGCCGAGGCACATGCCGTTGACGGCGAGCAGCCCGCTCGCCAGCGCGTCGTGATACCAGCCTGCGGCAACGCCCACCGCCGCGAGCGCGAGCAGCCCGAGCTGCAGATACTGCTCGTTCGCAGAGCCGATCACGCCGCCGTCGGGCGAGTGCGGCGGGCCGACCGACACGACGAGCACGAGGAACACGGCGAGCGCCGCGACGCTCAGCGCCTGGGCGATCCGCCGCAGCCGGCGCGACCCCTCCGGCGAGGAGACGAGCGCGCGCAGCGCCGGCCGGATCCGGCTCGGCGCGTCGTCGGCGACCGCCAGCGTCGCGTGCGCGGCGAGGTAGCCGAGGACGAGCGCCGCCGCGACGTCGGACGGGAAGTGCCCACCGTACGAGACGCGCGTCGCTGCGACCAGCAGCGCGTAACCCCAGAGGGGAAAGCGCAGGACCGGCACGAGCATCGCACCCATCGCGACGAGCGCCGTCGTGACCGCCATGTGGGCGCTGGGGAAGGAGGGGTAGCCGTCCAACCTGTGGCCGTGCGCGGGCGGGATGCCGAGCACCTCCTCCGGACGCGGCCGTTCCCACAGCGCCCAGGTGAAGCGGACCATGGCGTAGGCGACGAGCGCGGCGCCGACCATCACCGCGATCGCTCGCAGCGGCCGGCCGACGTGCCGCCCGGCCGTCGCGAACGCCACGATCAGCGTGAGCAGCACGTAGTTGCCAAAGGGCGGGTCGACGACGAGTTCGTCCAGCACGGCCGGGCTCCCCGCCGCGTCGTAGAGCAGGTCGAAGGCCTCCTTGTCGGCCTCCAGCAGGGCGGTCGCTTCGATCAGGCGACCCAGCAGGAGCAGCATCAGCGTGGCCAGGGCGAGGCCCGCTCCGTAGCGCAGCGCCCGCCTGGCCCGCGAGCTCATCCGCGCTCCTGTGCCGCGAGCGCGACCAGCGGCACGGGCGCGGCGAGCGTCACGTCGCCCCCCAGCACGGCCGGCGAGCGGTAGCGGCCGCTGAGCGCGATCGTCCGGCCCGATCGCGCTGGAGCTCGAGCGCACCGCGGGACCGCACGCTGTGGGCGCCCTCCCCGCCGCGCGGGATGGACGCCGAGTAGGCGAGAACGCCGATCGGGTCCGCGCGTCGATGCCGATCGGCGGCGGCCAAGCGCCCGCCGCCGTCCGCGTTGACGATCACCCGTACCGGTACGCGCGCACCGTCTGTCGGCGCGACGCCGGCCGCGGGGGAATCGAGGGGCGGGGCGATCATGACGTTGACCGTACGCCGACAGTCTGGGCGGTGCCGCACGGCTGACCGCGACCGGGTCGCGTGGAGCGCCGCGAAAGCCGACTGGCTCGATGCGGTCGTCGCGGGCGCGGCCGAACCTTCCCGCCGCGCCGGTGAGGGCGACATCGGGAGAAACGCCTCAACGGCGAGGGGCGCGGCCGGCGGCGTGGAGGGCGGTGACGCCCGCTGCACCTCAAATGTATACCGCAGACGGGGGCTTCATGAAGCCCCGGGTCGTGCCGCATAATCGCCCGCCGCGAGCCACAACCCACGGAGGTGCAGCGCGAGATGCAGGCGATGTTCTCGAGGTATCCGACGGGAGCGCGGCGATGACCGAGCATGCGGTGGTGATCGCCGGAGGCGGTCCTACGGGGATGATGCTGGCGGCGGAGCTGGCGTTGGCGAAGGTCGACGTCGCGGTTGTCGAGCGCCGTCGCGATCACGAGCTCGCCGGCTCGCGGGCCGGCGGCTTGCACGCGCGCACGATCGAGGTGCTCGACCAGCGCGGGGTCGCCGATCGGTTCCTCGCGGAGGGCCAGGTGGCTCAGGTCGCGACCTTCGGCACGACCGTGCTGGACATGAGCGACTTCCCGACGCGTCATCCCTATTCGCTCGGCATCTGGCAGAACGAGATCGAGCGGATCATGGCCGTCTGGGTCGCCGAGCTGCCCGTGCGGATCCATTACGGAAGTGAGGTGACGGGCCTCGCGCAGGACGACACCGGCGTCGACGTCGAGCTGTCCGACGGCGAGCCGCTGCGGGCGCAGTATCTCGTCGGGTGCGACGGAGGACGCAGCGTGATCCGCAAGACGGCCGGCATCGAGTTCCCCGGCTGGGATCCGACGAGGAGCAACCTCATCGCCGAAGTCCAGACGACCGAGGAACCGCCGCGGGGCGTGCGTCACGACGCCACCGGCATTCACGGCCTCAACCGGATGGAGGATGGGAGGACGTTCCGGGTCGTCGTGACCGAACAGCAGGTCGGGCCCAGCAGCGAGCCCACCCTGCGCGATCTGAGCGACGCGCTCGTCAGGGTGTACGGCACCGACTTCGGGATCCACAGCCCCACCTGGATCTCCCGGTTCACCGACATGACCCGCCAGGCGGCGGCCTACCGCGCGCAACGAGTCCTGCTCGCCGGCGACGCGGCGCACGTGCACTACCCGGCGGGTGGGCAGGGGCTCAGCCTCGGTGTGCAGGATGCGGTCAATCTGGGATGGAAGCTCGCGCAGGTGATCGGCGGCACCTCCCCGGAGAGCCTCCTCGACACCTATCAGGCCGAGCGCCACCCGGTCGCGGCCCGCGCGCTTCGGTACACGATGGCGCAGACCGCGCTCCAGCGCCGCGACGAGCGCATGGCGGCCCTGGTCGATGTCGTGGCGGAGCTGGCGAGCATGGACGAGCCTCGCAAACGGCTCGCGGGGCTCATCTCCGGGCTGGACATCCACCTCGACCTCGGCGACGGACATCCGCTGCTCGGGCGCCGCATGCCCGATCTGGACCTCGTGACGGCGGACGGCCCGCTCCGGGTCTTCGAGTTGCTGCACGACGCCAGGCCGGTGCTGCTCAACCTCGGTGAGCCCGGCGGCTTCGACCTCACCCCATGGGCAGACCGGGTCGGGCTGATCGACGCGGAATATGACGGCCGGTGGGAGCTTCCGGTCCTCGGCGCGGTCACCGCTCCCACGGCCGTCCTGATCCGGCCCGACGGCTACGTCGCCTGGGTGGGAGCGCCGGCCGACCGGGGCCTACCGGACGCGCTCACGAGCTGGTTCGGGCGTTCGTGTCATGAGCCTGGCTCACCACGCTAAGGCTCGAGGCGCCCGTCGCGACTGGAGCCGCCCGTGCGGCTGATGTGCAGGTTTCCGCGCGCCTGCAGAGGCGCATTGCGCCTGAAGACCCGCGCGTGGTCCATCGCCACCGTCCACCGGCCGATTCGCGCCTTCGCGGGAAGCTGGCGCATCCGTCGCGAGACCATCCCGCACGGGGCCCTGGCCACGCCGATCCTCACGTTCGCTCGCGTTCGCCCGGCGAAGCGAAAGTGCGCGTAGACCGGCCGGCCGGGGATGAAGCCTCGCGCCGAATACCGCACGGTGCCGCGTGGCTTGGCCTCGCCGGGAACCGCGCGAAAGCCGAAGAAGACCTGGCGGAAGGTGGAGGGAGCGGCCTCCACCCCGCGGTCATCTCTGGCGTTGAGGGTGAACGTCTCGTCAACGGCCGAGAAGCTGCTGAAGAGGGCGGGCATGCCCAGCGTGCCCGCCGGAACGTTGCCAGTCGCGTCAGCCTGCACCTGCGCCATGAGCGATGCGGCTCGGATGTCCGGGTGCGTCGCACGGACGAGCACCGTCCTGCCCGGTGTGAAGCCCGTGCCGAGGAGCCCCACGCTCTTGACCCCGCCGAAGCTCGTGACGCACGGCGTCGTCGTCGCGATGGTCGCAGCGCCGGCGGGTGCGACGGCGACGGCAAGAACACACGTAGGCAACGAGGCTCCGGAGAGCCAGCGGCGCAGTGACATTTGCAACCTCCGGTCGAGGATCAGCGGGCGCCGTCCCTCGCGAGTCACCCTACATCTGCAGGCAACACGACAACTTGACAGAAAGTCACGGCGGGCACCTCGCCGTGGTCACAGGGGTTCTCACGCAGATAGCCTCGTGACGTGGATGTGGCCATCGATCGCCCGCGGGCCGGTTGCATCGCGTTCGCGGTCGGGCTGCTCGTGGGCGGCACGTCGCTCCTCGCGGGTTGCGGCGGCGACGACGCGCAACCGTCGGCACCCACCACCAGACCGATCGTCCGCAGCCTCCAGTCCGGCGGGCTCACGCTGCTCATGCGCCACGCGCCGGCCGACACGGCCATCAACCAGCAGGAGCGGCTGGGCTCGTGTGCGTCGCAGCGCAACCTGACGGTGGCCGGACGCGAGCAGGCCCGCGCGATCGGGCTCGCGGTCAGAGCGCTGCGCATCCCGATCGGCCAGGTGCGCGCGAGTCCGCTGTGTCGCACGCGCGACACCGCCAGGCTGGCCTTCGGACGCGCGACGGTCGACCGGAGGCTCGTGAACACCGGGATCCTCGGCACGTTGGACGACGACAGGCGACGCGGGGACGCGCTGCGCGCGCTCGTGCGCCGGCCGCCGCCAGCGGGTGAGAACACCGTCCTGGTGACCCATACGCCGAACATCAGCGCCGCGACCGGCGAGGAGGACGTCAAGGAGGGTGAGATCCTGGTGCTCGGCCGGGGCGGCCGCATCGTCGGGCGCGTCGAAGCCGACCAGTGGTCGGCGCTATCGGACGGCTGAACGACCGAGCGTTCTGCCGGGTTGCCGCGGCGCAACTGCGACAGCCAGGAGCATCAGCAGCGCTGCCGGCAGGGCGCCCGCGGCGATCGTGAATCCGCCGACGACGCTGTAGGCGAAGAAGACGCAACCCAGCGTCCAGGCGACCGCCGTGGCCCGGTCGCTGCCGGTGTGGCAACGACGGCGAAGGACGTGCCACATCAGCCCGCTCACGAGCAACGGCTGGGCGAAGATCGCGACGGTCCACGGTCCGCCGTACTGCAACAGCGTCTCATCGTCGGCGGCCGGGATCACCACGATGGACACAAGCAGCGCGGCGCTGTAGACGCCGGACAGGACACAGAGACCGGCGGCGATGCGGCCGCGCCAGGAGCCGGCGGTGGGCACCACGTCAGCCTACGCCCTGCGCCTCAGCGGCGGACGCGGTAGTGCAGATGATTGACACCCCCCTCCCCCTCGAGCACCCGGGTGCGCTCCAGCTCGATGTGCTCCGGGCCGAGGTTGTCGAAGAGCCGGCGTCCCTGGCCGAGCAGCACCGGGATGAGATGGATCTCCAGCTCGTCGAGGACGCCGGCTGCGAGCGCGAGCTGCGCGGTTCCCGCGCCGTGGACCAGCACGTTGCGGTCCCCCGCGGCCCGCTTGGCCTCGCGCATCGCGGTCGTGACGTCGTCGACATAGCTGACCAGCGGCCACTGCCGGGACTCGCGGTCGGCGCCGCGGCGGCTGAGGACGAAGATCGGCACGCCGTCGTGGTGGTCGCCGCCCCAGCCCCCGGCGGGCTCGAAGGTCCCCCGGCCCGCCACGACGGCGCCGGTGGCCATGAACTCGTCGACCACCCGGCCGTTGACGGCGGCCCGGTGATCGGGGTCGGCACGCGGCGGGCACCACTCGTGCAGGCGGTGCCCGCCGTCGCCGAGCCCGTTGCCGGGTCCCTCGTTGGGCCCGGCGATGAAGCCGTCAAGCGACATGGACATGTAGAGAACCGTTGCGGACATGGCGTCTTCTCTCTCGGTCGGCTGACCCCTGCGCGGGCGGGTGACATGGATAAGACCGTCGCGGGGCCGAGACTCATCGCGACACAACCCGTCGCTCTACAGTCGTCGCATGACTTCAACCGATTGGCTCGTCCTCTCCGAGGCCGACTGTTCTCCCCGCGTCGTTCCGATCATCGACCGCCTGTTCGTCGGGCGCACGTGCGCCGGCGCGAGCGCCTCGCCGCACCTGCTGCTCGACGACCCGGCGATCTCGCGCGATCACTTCGAGCTGCGGATCGACCCGGCCGGCGTGACGCTGCTCGATCGCAGCACGAACGGCACCCGCGTCAACGGGCGCCGGGTCGAACGCGACGAGCCGCTCTCGCTGACCGACGGCGACTTCGTGGAGGTCGGCACCACCCGCATGAGCTTCCGCTCGCTGGCGGCCGGCGACCGGATCTCCGACGAGGTGCGCACCGCGGTCCGCGCGATCGAGCTCGCGCACGTGGCGACCGTCGTCGGCGACGTCGTGGGCTACACGGCGATCGCCGAGCGCGACGGCGAGGACGCGGCCGCCGCGGCCGCCGACGAGCTGTTCGCGAGCCTGGGCGAGCTGCTGGTCGCCCACGGCGCCACGACGAGCCACCGCAACGGCGACTCGCTGTTCGCGGCCTGGGACGTCACCGCCGATCCGCAGGCGGCCGGCAAGGCGGTGGGCTTCGCGCTCGCTGCCGCCGAGCTCGTCGAGGACACGGCCCTGCAGATGGGCTGGGGCGTGACGCTCGGAAACGCCGTCCCCGGGCATCCGTCCACGGCGCGCGACGCGGTCGACGCCGATGCGATCAACCTCGCCTTCCGCCTGTCGGCCGTCGCCGCGCGCGACGGTGAGCCGCGCGTGCTGGTCGCCGCCGAGGCGGCGGCCGCCGCGCCCGACGCCGCCGACTTCGGCGACCCGCGCGAGATCGCCATCCGCGGGCGCGCCGCGGCCGTTCGGGTGCAGGCAGCCGAGTAACACGACGAGCGGCGCCCACACCGCGGGCGCCGCCGGTCTCTTCGGTATGGACGTGTCTGTCAGGCCTTCGCGGGCGTCACCTCGCTGTCACCGCCGTGCTGGACCTGCGCCGTCCAGCTCATCGACCCCGGCAGCCACCAGTTCCAGTCGCCCAGGAGCTTCATCGTCGCCGGCAGCAGGACGCCGCGGATCAGCGTGGCGTCCAGCAGGACGGCGAAGGCCAGGCCCACGCCCATCTGCTTGAACGCGGCGAACGACAGCGTCCCGAAGACCGCGAACACCGAGACCATGACCACGGCGGCGCTCGTGACGACGCCCGCGGTGCTCTTGACCGCCGACGCGACGGCGTCCTCGGTCCTCATGCCCCGGTCGTACAGCTCGCGCACGCGGGTGAGGATGAACACGTGGTAGTCCATGGACAGCCCGAACAGCACGACGAACATGAACAGCGGGATCCATGACTCGATCGGCGACGTCGCGGCGACGCCGAGCAGGCCGTTGAACCAGCCGTGCTGGAAGACCAGCACCAGCGCGCCGTAGGCCGCCCCGATCGACAGGAGGTTCAGGACGATCGCCTTGATCGGCACGACGATCGAGCGGAACGTGACCAGCAGCAGCAGGAACGCCGAGACGAGCACGAACCCGAACACGAGCGGCAGATGGGAGATCATCGACTCGTCGAAGTCGCGATCGGTGGCGGCATCGCCGGTCGTGTAGGCCTGCAGCCCGTCGACCCGGCCCAGCGTCGCCGGGACGAGATCGTCGCGCAGCGTGTCCAGCGCCCGGGCGGATATGTCGTCCGTGCCGGTGCCGGCGATCTGCATCGTCAGCGTGTTGACGGTCCTGTCGGCGCTTACGTCCTGCTCGAGCCGGCCCCCACCGGGGAACAGCTCCGCACGACGGCGCGTCGAGCGCTCGAGCTTCTCCACCGCCGCGGTGACCGCGGGCACCGTGACGTCCTCGCCCTTGACCACGACCCTCAGCGACGACGTCTCCCTCGGGAACACCGCGTCGAGGTGGTTGTACTTCTGGACGAGCGGCAGATCCTGCGACATCGCATGGACGCCGGTCGAGCCGGTCGTCATCTGCAGGGCCGGAGCGGCGAGCGCCAAGAGCAGCGCCACGGACGCCACCGCCGACACCAGCGGACGCCGCATGACCCCATCCACGACGCGCGACCACAGCCCGAACGACGCGACCCGGGCCTTCAGGCGCCCCAGGCCGGGGACGCGGCCCCTGTCCACGCGGTCGCCGCAGAGCGACAGCAGCGCGGGCAGGATCGTGATCGAGCCGAGCATCGCCACGGCCACGACGGCGATCGTCCCGGTCGCGAACGACTCGAACGTCGACGCGCCGCCGAAGTACATCCCGGCCATCGCGATCATCACGGTGATGCCGGAGACCAGCACGGCACGACCGGAGGTCGCGGCGGCGGCCTCGATCGCCGCGGAGTTGCTGCGACCGGCATGGCGCTCCTCGCGCACCCGGCGCAGGTAGAACAGCGCGTAGTCCACGCCGACCGCGAGGCCGATGAGCAGGATGACGTGGTTGACGGACTCGTCGACCGGGGTCAGCTGGCTGAGCGGCCCGACGAGGCCGAGCGTGGCGATGATCCCCGTCAACGCGAGCAGCAGCGGGATCCCGGCTGCCATCAGCGCGCCGAACGCGACGAGCAGGACGGCCAGCGTGATCGGCAGCGACGTCGAACCGGCCTTCGAGAGATCGGACCCGAACAGCTCCTCGATCTCCTTCTGGGTGCTCCCGCTGCCCGACTGCTCGACGCGCACGTCCGGATGGGCCTTCTGCGCGGCCGCGGTGGCGGCCAGCGTGGCGTCGACGGTCGCGGCGACCTTCGCCGTCTCAGGATCGCCCGGGATCTCGAACGCGAGCAGCAGCGCGTTGCCGCCGCGCGAAACCGCGCCCCGGCGATCGTCGCCGTACGGCTCGGATACCGCCGTGACGCCCTCGATCGCGCGCAGCCGCCGGCTGACGTCGTCGACGGCGGAGCGGAACGCCGGATCGGTGTACCTGCCGTTCGCGCTCTGGAAGAGCACGAGCTCGTCGTGGCCCTTGGGGTAGGCCCCGGCGACGATCCGCTCGGCCGTGCCGGATTCGCCGACGCCGGACTGCTCGTCGGTCAAGGTGTTCGTGCCGATCTTTCCTCCGACCATGAAGGCGAGGACGACGAAGGTGATCCAACCGAGGATCGCGGTCTTGCGGTGCGTGGCGCTCCAGCGCCCTGCACGGCCGGCGAGATTGCGTGACGGTTGCATGTGACTCCTCCTCAGGTGGGTTGATTGCCTGAGGTGAGTCTCTGCTGGTGGGCCGCGCCCGCCATCGTCCGCGCGGCCGTTGCGGTCTCCCCCGAAAGTCAGATCTTCTGCGGCGCCGTCTGCCGCAGGACGGAGGCGCCTACGGCCCCCCGGGTGTGACGAGCCCGCTCTCGTAGGCGAGCACGACGGCCTGGACGCGGTCGCGCAGACCGAGCTTGGCCAGCAGGCTGGAGACGTGGGTCTTGATCGTCCCCTCGCTGACGAACAGCTCGGCCGCCAGCTCGGCGTTGCTCTTGCCGCGGGCCAGCAGCGTCAGCACCTCGCGCTCGCGCTGCGTGAGCGCCTCGAGCCGGTCGCCGAGCTCCGGCCGGGCCGGCCGGCGGGCGAACTGCTCGATGATCCGGCGGGTGACCGACGGCGCCAGCAGCGCGTCGCCGGCCGCCACGACGCGGACCGCGCGCAGCAGCTCCTCGGGCGGGGCGTTCTTGAGCAGAAACCCGCTCGCGCCCGCCTGCAGGGACTCGAAGACGTACTCGTCGCGCTCGAACGTCGTGAGGATCACCACGCGGCTGCTCGACGCCTCGTCGTCGGTGATCAGCCGAGTGGCCTGCAGCCCGTCGAGGTCGGGCATCTGGATGTCCATCAGCACGACGTCGGGCCGCAGGCGGCGGGCCGAGTCGACGGCCTGCTCGCCGTTCGCGGCCTCCCCCACGACCGACATGTCCGGATCGGATTCGAGGATCATGCGAAACCCGGCGCGCACCATCGCCTGGTCGTCGGCCAGCAGCACCGCGATGCTCATCGGGCACCGTCCGCCGTCGGCAGCGTCACCCGCACCGCGAACCCGCCGCCGGGTACGGGCCCGGCGGTGAGCTGACCGCCGTGCAGGGCGGCGCGCTCGCGCATGCCGATCAGGCCCAGGCCGCTGCCGCCGCCGGTCGCGGCGCCGGCGCCGCGGCCGTCGTCGACGATCTCCAGCTCGAGTGCGCCGGGCGCGTAGCGCAGGCGCACGTCCGCGCGCGAGGCGCCCGCGTGCTTGAGCGTGTTGGTCAGCGCCTCCTGCACGATCCGGTACGCCGACACGTCGACCGTCGGCGGCAGCGGCCGGGCCTCCCCCTCGACGCCCACCTCGACGGCGAGGTCGGAATCGCTCATCCCCGCTGCCAGGCTCGGCAGCTGGCTCACCCCCGGGCTCGGAGCCAGGTCGTCCGCATCGCCGGCCTGGCGCAGGAAGCCCAGCAGCCGGTGCAGCTCGTCGACCGCCTGGCGGCTCGACGCCTCGATCGCCGCCAGCGCGTCCCGGGCCTTGGCGGGATCGCGGTCGATGACCATCCGGGCGGCTCCGGCCTGCACGCCCATCATGCTGACGTGATGCGCGACGACGTCGTGCAGCTCGCGCGCGATCCGCACGCGCTCCTCGAACACCGCGCGGCGCGCGTTCTCCTCCCGCTCCCGCTCGGCGCGGACCGCGCGCTCCTGCGCGGCCTCCGCCTGCCCGGCTCGCTCGCGCAGCGCCAGCCCGGCGAACCACGCGATGGCCATCGTGCCGGGGATGACCACGAACTGCCCGGCGCTGTGCCCGGGGTCGTTGGCGACGACGATCGCCGCCGCGCCCAGCGCGATGGCCAGGCCGAGCCGCGCCCGGGCGACGTCGGCGGCGTTGCCCAGCAGCAAGGAGGCGATCAGCCCGGCGATGTACAGCGACGGGACCGAGACGACGAGCCATCCCTCGACGAACGACAGCCCGGCGGCCAGCACCCACATCGCCAGCGGAGCGGCGAACGGCCAGCGACGGCGACCGAGCAGGGCCAGCACCACGCATGCCGTCGCCGGCGCGGCGAACCATCGCGGGGTCTCCAGCTCGCGTCCGGCGTCGTCTCTGAGCGCAACCTCCAGGGCGCCCTCGATCGCTGCGATCCCGACCAGCGCATCGACGCCGTAACCACGCGCCCACGCCCAAACGCGGCTCATATGGCGAACGTAGCGCACGTGCACGAGCGCATTCTGCGGTCCGTCCGCGTGCCCGTCGTCGGTCTCAGGGCTCGCCGCCCTCTGTCCGATGGCCGATCTTCGGCGACGAAGCACCCGTCATACGAGCCACCACATCGCCGCCCGCTCCGTTTCGGCAACCCATCGCGGTCGGCCGTCAGGCGGTGCGTCGCTGCTCCAGCGCGTCGAGGATGAGGTTTAGGCCGTCCTCGAACGCGGCCGCGAAATCGTAGCCGACCTCGGCGACGTGGCCGGCCACGACCTCGGCGAGGTAGGGAAACTCCTCCGCCAGGGCGGCTGACTGCTGCTCCTGCGCCTGCTCGGCGAACTGGCGGACCTGCTCTTGGGCGACCGCCGCGCCCTCCTCGGCGCTCTCGAACGGCACGCTCATCTCCTGGAGCGCGAAGCCGTAGATGTAGGCATCCAGCACGGAGTACGCCTGGACCGTCATCACGATCGAGAAGCCGCCCTCGCGCAGGCAGCCGAGGACGGCGTCGTGCAGGCGCAAGCTGGCCGGTCCCGGCGAGCGGCGCGACTCCATGAGGCCGACGGCCCAGCGGTGGCGGTTGAGCACCTCGCGCGTCGACATCGCGCGCCGGCGCATCGCGGACCGCCATTCGACACCCGTCGGCGGCAGCTCGATCTCGCCGAAGACGAGGTCGACCATGCCGTCGAGGAGGTCGTCCTTGTTGGGCACGTAGTGGTAGAGCGACATCGCGCCCACGCCGAGCTCGTCGGCGAGCTTGCGCATCGACACGGCGTCCATCCCCTCGCGCATGGCGAGCGCGACCGCGGCGTGGAGCACACGGTCCCGGGTCAGGGGAGGTCGCGGCTTGGCTGGCTGCGGTCTGCTCATCGTGGAGAGTGGGGTTAACCCCCTTGTCGGATCGTACACCGTACGAGTACGTTTGCCTCGTACACCGTACGAACCCTCCGGAGGAGGCCCGTCATGACCGCTGTCACCCGTTTCGTCCTCGCCCACAAGCGAGTCGTCCTCGCCTTCTGGCTCGTCGTCACGATCGCCGCCATAGCCGCGCTCCAGCCGGCGGGGAACGCTCTTTCGCAGCAGTTCAGCGTCCCGGGCCGCGAGGGCTACGAGACCAACCAGCAGCTCGCCGAGCTCTACGGCAGCGGCGGCGACGTCGCGCCGATCGTGCCCGTCGTCAAGCTCCCGCAGGGCACCACGGTCGACTCGCCCGGCGTCGCCAGGCAGCTCGATGCCGCAGTGGCGAAGGTCGAGGCGGCGTTGCCGCGGAGCCGGAGCGCCTCGTACGCGTCGACGCGCGACCGCGCGTTCGTCTCCGACGACGGCCGCACGACGTTCGCGCTCGTGTACATCCCGCAGAAGGGCGGCGTGGCGCCCGGTCAGGCCGAGGCGCGTGAGGCGCAGGCGGCGCTGGCGGGCGTGACGGTCGGCGGCTCGGCCGTCGAGATCACCGGCCTCGACGCGCTGCGCGCCGCCGCCGGCGAGAACGACGGCGACGGCGCCGGCGTCCTGCTCGGGACCCTGCTCGCCGCGCTCGGCGCGCTGCTCGTCCTCGCCTTCGTCTTCCGCTCGTTCATGGCGGTCGTGCCGCTGCTCATGGCGTTGGTCGCGATCCCCACCACCTTCCTGCTCATCTGGCCGCTCGCCAGCGTCACCGACGTGTCGGTGATCGTCCAGTTCCTCGTCGCGCTGATCGGCCTGGGCATCGCGATCGACTACGCGCTGCTCGTCGTCGTCCGCTGGCGCGAGGAGCACCAGCAGGGCGTCGGCAACGAGACCGCCGTGCGCAACGCGATGCGACACGCCGGCTCGGCGGTCGTCTTCAGCGGCACGACCGTGGCGATCTCGCTGCTGGCGCTCGTGGCCCTGCCGGTCCCGTTCCTGCGCAGCATCGGCATCGCGGGACTGCTCATCGCGCTCGTCAGCGTGGCCGTGGCCGTCACGCTGCTGCCGGTCCTGCTCGCGACGATCGGGCCGCGGCTGGACTGGCCGCGCAGCCGCCGCGAGGCGCGGGTCAGCCGCGGCTGGTCGGCCTGGGCGCGCCTCGTCGTGCGCCACCGCTGGGTCGCCGCCGTGACATCGGTCGCCGTGCTCGGCAGCCTCGTCGTCGCCGCCTCCACGATCCAGCTCGGCAACCCGCGCGCCGACTCGCTCGCCCAGGGCGGGCCGGCCCGCGCGGGCCTCGAGAAGCTGCAGGACGCCGGCATCGGCGACGGTCCCCTCTCCCCCTTCGACGCGCTCGTGCGCTCGGCCGACGCCGGCGCCGTGGCGCAGTCGATCGCGCGGGTCGACGGGGTCCGCAGCGCCGCCGCACCCGCGGACTGGCGCGCCGGCGGGACGTCGATCGTCACGGTCATCCCGGCGGCGGACGGCAACTCCGCGGCGGGCCGCGCGACGCTCGACCGCATCCGCGCCACCCCGCTGCCGGGCGAGGTCACGATCGGTGGCGAGGCCGCGCTCAGCGCGGACTTCAAGGACGCCGTCTACGGCAACTTCCCGCTCATGATCGCGCTCATCTCGGTGCTGACGTTCCTGCTGCTGGCGCGGGCCTTCCGCTCGCTGATCCTGCCGCTGAAGGCCGTGCTGCTGAACCTGCTCTCGGTGGGCGCCGCGTGGGGGCTCATCGTGCTCGTCTTCCAGCACGGCTTCGGCGCGGAGGCGATCTGGGGCATCGAGGCGACCCGGGCGATCAACGTCGAGATGCCGATCGTCGTGTTCGCCTTCCTGTTCGGCATCTCGATGGACTACCAGGTGTTCATCATCAGCCGCATGCGGGAGGCCTACGACCGCACCCGCTCCACGGAGGCCGCCGTCGTCGAGGGCATCGGCCGCACCGGCCGGCTCGTCACGAGCGCGGCGCTGATCCTCGGACTGGCGTTCGTCGCCTTCAGCGCCACGCCCGGGACGGAGGCGAAGATCTTCGCCACCGCGCTCGGCGGCGGGATCCTCATCGACGCGACGATCATCCGCGGGATCCTCGCGCCCGCGGCGGTCTCGCTGCTCGGCCGCTGGAACTGGTGGCTGCCCGGCTGGGCGGCGCGGCTGCTGCGCGTCGCGCCGTCGGGTCCGCCGCAGGACGCGACGGGCGCGCCCGTGCCGCAGCCCGCGTAGGTCGCGACCGACCATCGCCGCTCCGAGAGGGGGAACCGACCGGTTCCCCCTCTCGCGTGGGCGGGCAGTCGTGTATGGCGCGCTGCTCGCCACTGCGGTCGGCCTGGCCATCGCCAACGGAGAAGGCCTGTCGTGCCGGGCCGCCGAGTGCGGCGCCGTGTCGAACTGGCTCAACGACGCGCATCCCCTCTCGCTCATCGCGGCCATCGCCGTGTCGGTCACGGCGGGCGCGGTCGTGGCGTCGCGGCAGACCCGAGCGTGACCGCCGCCGACGAGGGTGATCGTCAAGCTCCCGACCGCCCGCACCCCGGGCGCCCGCCGGTTTCGGAACGCCTGCCCTCAGACCCCGGCGCTTCACATTCCTCCGGAATCTGGCTGTCGCACGCCCGCAATCGCCGCCGGGGGTTATGACAACCGCACCGGCCGACCGGGGCTCGTGGCCGCTGGAGCAGACTTTTGGGCGGGCTGCTGCCGGGCTGCCGACGACGCTTGCGCTCGGCGGAACGAGGGGAGATGCTGTGGCCTGATCCTCGACGCGGACGGAGGAGTCGCATGGCCAGACGGCTGGTAGGAGCTGTACCGAGCGCGCGGTATCTGTTGGGCGTCGTGCGACTGGTGAACGGAGCGGGGACGCTGCTGGCGACGCGCCCGTTCGGCAAGCGCCTGGGCGTCGACGTCGACGCCAGCCCGGCGCTGTACTACGCGTTTCGGCTGTTCGGCATCCGCACGGTCTACTCGGGCGCGGAGCTGATCTTCGGTCGCGGCGAGCACCTGCGCAACGCGGTCGCGATCGCGCCGATCTTCCACGTCAGCGACACGGTCACGGCCGTCGCGGCCCTCCGCGGCGGGCACCTGCCCAAGAAGTCCGCGCAGACCGCGGTGGCCATCTCCGCCTTCAACGTCGTGCTCTCGCTGTTGGCGTGGCAGAAGCCGAAGCGGCGGGTATTCGGTCTGCCCTGGCAGAGATGAGCGACGCCTTCGAGTACATCGTCGTCGGGTCCGGCGCGGGCGGCGGACCGCTCGCCGCGAACCTGGTCGCCGCCGGCCACAGCGTCCTCGTCCTCGAAGCCGGCGGCAGCGAGGAGCCCTACGAGTACCAGGTGCCCGCGTTCCACGGCCTGGCCACCGAGCACCCGGACATGCGCTGGGACTTCTTCGTCCGCCACTACGACGACGACGAGCGCCAGCGCCGCGACACGAAGTACGACGCCGAGCACGACGGGATCCTCTATCCGCGGGCGGGCACGCTCGGCGGCTGCACGGCGCACAACGCGATGCTGACCGTCTACCCGCACGACCGCGACTGGGACGACCTCGCCGCGATCACCGGCGACCCGTCGTTCAACAGCGAGGCGATGCGCGGGCGGTTCGAGCGCATGGAGCGCTGCGACTACGTCAAGAAGCCGTGGCCGATGCCGCGCAACCGCTACCTCGCGCAGCTCGTCACGCGGGTCCCCTGGGTCAGCCGCTTCTGGGAGAACGTCACCCGCCACGGCTGGGACGGCTGGCTGTGCACGTCGCTGGCCGATCCGCGCCTGGCGTTGCGCGACGCGCAGCTCGTCGACGTCGTCATCTCCGCCGCCCGCACGACGCTCGAGGAGACCCTGAAGCGCTCGCTGGAGTTCATCGAGGACCTGCGCCCCGGCTCGCCCAAGAGCTTTCTCGATCCCAACGACTGGCGCGTGCGCGGGACGCGCGAGGGAATGTGGTTCGCGCCGCTGGCCGTGCGCAACGGCGGGCGCGTCAGCACCCGCGACTGCCTGCGCACCGCGCAGGTCGAGTTCCCCGGCAGGCTCGAGATCCGCACCGGCGCGCTCGTCTCCCGCGTGGTGTTCGAGGGCACGCGCGCCGTCGGCGTCGAGTACCTCGACGGGCGCCACCTGTACCGCGCCGATCCGCAGGCCGACGGCGACGGCGCCGGCGAGCCCGCGCGCGTCGTCGTCCACGCCGAGCGCGAGGTGATCCTCGCCGCCGGCGCGTTCAACACGCCGCAGCTGCTCAAGCTCTCGGGGATCGGCCCCGGCGAGGAGCTCGAGGCGCACGGCATCGACGTCCTCGTCGACCTGCCGGGCGTCGGCGAGAACCTCCAGGACCGCTACGAGGTCGGCGTGATCAGCGAGATGGACAAGGACTTCGCGATCCTGCGCGACGCGCGCTTCCGCCCGCCCGAGCCGGGCGAGCCGGCCGACGTGGCGTTCGACCAGTGGCGCTCGGGCAAGGGCACGTACGCCTCCAACGGGGTGGTCGTCGGAATCATCATGAAGTCCAGCCGCGCCCAGCCCGACGCCGATCTCTTCGTCTTCGGCCTGCCGGCGTGGTTCGAGGGCTACTACCCCGGCTACGCCAAGCGCCTCACGCGCGACAAGCACCACTTCACCTGGGCGATCCTCAAGGCCCACACCGCCAATCGGGCCGGCACGGTGCGGCTGCGGTCGGGCGATCCGCGCGACGTGCCGGAGATCTCGTTTCGCTACTTCGACGAGGGCACCGACGGCTTCGAGGACGACGTGGAGGCGATGGCCGACGGCGTCGAGTTCGTGCGGCGCCTGATGCAGCACTCCAGCGAGTACCTCTCGAGGGAGGCGCTGCCCGGTGACGCCGTGCAGACGCGCGAGCAGATCAAGGACTGGGTGAGAGATCAGGCCTGGGGGCACCATGCGTCCTGCACCTGTCGCATGGGGCCGGCCGAGGACACGATGGCGGTCGTGGACAGCCGCTTCCGGGTCCGGGGAACGGAGGGGCTGCGCATCGTCGACGCCTCCGTCTTTCCACGGATTCCCGGGTTTTTCATCGTTACATCCGTATATATGTTGAGTGAGAAGGCTTCCGAGGACATCCTCGAGGACGCCGGGAATGGAGGCGACCGTGAAGTTCACCTGGACGCGAAAGCTGCTCTTCAGCGTGTCGGCAGGCGCGTTGCTGATCGGGTTAAAGCGGGGCGCTGACATGAAGCCCGGGGGCTACCGCAACACACCGTTCTGGCGCGTCTTCGACCGCCTGGCGACGCTCGTCGACCAGAAGCGCGGCTGGCATCGCCTGCCGACGGTGCCGGGCCTGGCCGTGCTCGTCGGCGTGCGCAACGTCCTGCGCAAGCAGAACCTCCACGACACGCGCACGGCGCCGACGATCGACGAGCCGCCGGTCCCGCCGTTTCAGCCGCGCTTTCTCGTCGAGCGCACGTCCGACGGCACGTACAACGACCTCGGCGACCCCGCGATGGGCCGCGCCGGCTCGCGCTTCGGCCGCAACGTCCCGATCGACCGCACGTGGCCGGAGTCCGACGCGGACATCATGAGCCCCAACCCGCGGGTCATCAGCCGCGAGCTGCTCACGCGCGATCCGTTCATCCCGGCGACCTCGGTCAACGCGCTGGTCGCCCCGTGGCTGCAGTTCATGATCAGCGACTGGTTCAGCCACGGCAAGGGCGATCCCGCGCAGGCGTGGACCATCGAGCTCGCCGACGACGACCCGTTTCCCGAGCGCCCGCTGAAGGTCATGAAGGTCCCGGGCGACCCCACGCGGCCGGCCGACTCCACCGACCACCCGCCGACCTACCTCAACAGCGAGACGCACTGGTGGGACGGCTCGTCGATCTACGGCAAGTCGGCCGAGGCGCAGAAGCAGGTGCGCACCGGCGAGGACGGCAAGCTGAAGGTCGGCATCGAGTCGCGCCTGCCGTTCGACCCCAAGCACGACCCGACGCAGGAGCCGGGGTTCTGGCTCGGCGTGCTGATGCTGCACACGATCTTCACGCGCGAGCACAACTCGATCTGCGACCGCCTGCAGGCCGAGTACCCGCGCTGGAACGACGAGCAGCTCTTCCAGCGCGCGCGGCTGATCAACGCGGCCCTGATGGCGAAGATCCACACGATGGAGTGGACGCCGGCCGTCATCAGCCATCCGACGACCGTCGCCGCGCTGCGCGCCAACTGGTTCGGCCTCGCCGAGGAGCGGGTGCACAAGCTGTTCGGCCGGGTCTCCGACAGCGAGGTGATCAGCGGCATCCCCGGCAGCCACACCGATCACTACGGCATCCCCTACTCGCTGACCGAGGAGTTCACCGCCGTCTACCGCATGCATCCGCTGGTGCCCGACCACTTCGTCCTGCGCAGCCGGACCGACGACAGCCTGCTGGCGGAGAAGACATTCCGCGAGCTGACCGGTCGCGGCGGGCTGGAGATCGGCCAGACGATGGAGATGACCGACCTGCTGTACTCGTTCGGCACCGAGCACCCGGGCGTCGTGTGCATGCACAACTACCCGCGGTTCCTCCAGGAGTTCGAGCGCCCCGACGGCCACTTCATGGACATGGGCGCGCTGGACGTCATCCGCAACCGCGAGCTCGGCGTCCCGCGCTACTGCGAGTTTCGCCGCCACATGCACCTGCCGGTGCCCAAGACGTTCGGGCAGCTCACCGACAACCCCAAGTGGGCCGAGGAGCTCGAACGGGTCTACGGCGACGTCGAGCGCGTCGACCTCATGGTCGGCATGTACGCCGAGCCGCTGCCGAAGGGCTTCGCGTTCAGCGACACCGCGTTTCGCATCTTCGTGCTCATGGCCTCGCGCCGCCTCAACAGCGACCGCTTCTTCGGCCGCGACTACAACGCGCAGGTCTACACGAAGGCCGGGATGGACTGGATCGACAACAACCAGATGGGCGACGTGCTGTTGCGCCACTTCCCGGAGCTGGGCCCGGCGATGCGCGGCACGGGCAACGCGTTCCAGCCGTGGAAGCGGGCGACCGAGACGCAATGACGGTCACCGAGGCCGACGGCGTCTTCCAGGGCGGCGGCATCAAGGGGCTGGCGATCGCCGGCGCACTGCTCGAGTTCGCCGAGAACGATCGGCTGTCCGTGAGCAGGTGGCGCAGCGTCGCCGGCACCAGCGCCGGCGCGATCATCGCCGCCTACCTCGCGACCGGCAAGTCCGCCCAGGACCTGTCGACCCTGCTCAACAACGCGCCGTTCGCCTCGTTTCAGGACTCGGGTCCCGGCGGGAAGTACATCGGGGGCGCCATCAACCTCGCGCGGCACCGCGGTCTCGCGCGGGGTGAGGTGTTCCGGCGCTGGTTCGAGCGCGAGCTCGGCGGCATGACGTTCGGCGACGTGCGCTCGGAGCCCGTCGACGGCCACCAGCCCGATCACGAGTACCGCTTGCGGATGATCGCCGCCGACGTGACGAACCGCCGGCTGCTCGTGCTGCCCGACGACCTGCGCGGCTACCGGCTGCCCGGGCGCCAGGCCAACATCGACCCGGACGGCTTCTCGGTCGCCGACGCGGCGCGCATGAGCCTGTCGGTGCCGTACTTCTTCTCCCCCGTCGAGCTCATCGACGCCAACAGCGGCAAGCCGGCGACGATCATCGACGGCGGCACGCTGTCGAACTTCCCGGTCTGGCTGTTCGACGCGGTCGGGCGCGCTCCGACCCGCCCGACGTTCGGCCTGCGGCTCGTCGGCGGCCGCGCGGTGGGCAGCGGCCTGCGGACGTTCGTCCGGATGCTGGGCTGGCCGGCGGCGCTCGCGGTCGACATCTCGCAGACCCAGTCGGGCGCGTGGGATCAGCGGTTCGTCACCGCATCGACTCGGGTACGGACCTGCACCGTGGACGCCGGGACCGTCGGCACGACCGACTTCGATCTGCCGGCCCCGCGCCGCGCCGACCTCGTCAACGGCGGGCGCCGGGCGGCCGCCTCGTTCCTGCACAACTTCAACCTCGACGACTACCGCAACAGCTACGGTCGCGCGCTCAGCACGTAGATGCCCTCTCGGTTGACATCGCAATTCGCATCGCGGAGGGTGTCCGCGTGAGCTCGCTGACCCCGCAGGAGCGTCGCGCGCTCATCGGCGAGGCCGAGAAGGCCAACGTCAGCGGGCGCGCCACCGCCCTCACCGCGATCAGCACCCTGCGCCCGTGGGGCGTGGCGCTGAACCGCGCGTTCTTCTTCCTCAGCCCCTACGCGCCGTTTCTGCACACGAAGCTCAAGAAGCTGTCGTTCATCCACTTCGCGCGCTGGGTGATCGTCGACTCGCTGCGCGGCGAGGACTTGGAGCACACCCACCAGTTCTTCGAGAGCAACTTCAACGGCACGTGGAGCCAGTACATCGACGCCTTCTCCTACGTCGTGCCGCGCGAGCTGGGCGCCACGTTCGGCGTGTCCTACGGCTGGCCCGGCCCGGTGCCCGCGGCGCCCTTCAAGTCGTTCATCACGCGCCACGAGTACACGGCGAGCCACTTCTACTGCGCCTATCCGCAGGCCACCACGACGATGATCCTGTCCTCGCTGGAGGTCAAGAAGCGCCTCGCCGACCTGCGCGTGCGGGCCCGCGACATGGACGCCGCCGAGTTCGACGAGGCGTGGAACGAGTTTCTCACCGAGGTGCAGCACCACCTATGAGCGATCGCAACGGCCAGGCCACCGCGCTGAACATCTTCACGCCGATCCGGCCCGGCGAGGAGGAGGCGCTGCACGCCTTCCTCGCCGCCCTGCCGCGCGGCGCGGGCAGCCCGCTCGCGCGCTCGACGCGCACGCACTTCGCGCGCTGGGTGATCATCGACCGCCTGCCGACCGAGTGCATCAAGAAGCCCGACCGGCTGCGGCGCAATCAGCTGCTGTTCACGAGCTCCTTCGACGGCGACAAACGCACCTACCTCGAGGACCTCATGGACGTGCTGACCGAGCAGATCCCTGAGATCTGGGGGCGCTGCGAAGGCTGCCCGGCGGGGCCGGCGGAGCTCGTCGGCTGGCTGCTGGACCATTCGGTCAAGTCGTCGTTCTTCGTCGCGGCCTACAACCAGAGCACCGTCCACGACGTCCGCAACGCGCTGGCGGCGCGCGAGCAGACGCTCGCGTTCGCGCTGCGCGCGCAGGACATGGACGCCGAGCAGCGGCTGCGCGCGTTCCGGGAGGCGTTTGCGTGATGCGCCCGTTCGGCGAGCCGGCACTGGACGTGCGCGACGTCCAGGGCAACATCCTGCGCGGCTACGGCTTCGCCCACGCCGCCTACGTGTGGCTGCACGTCGCCGACGAGGCCGCGGGCCGGGCGTGGGTCAAGGCGATCATCCCGCGCGTGACGACCGCCGAGACGTGGCACGGCGACAAGCCCGAGACGACGCTGAACGTCGCGGTCACGTACGCGGGCCTGGAGGCGCTCGGCGTCTCGCAGGGCCTGCTCGACGACATGCCCGAGGAGTTCAGCGCCGGCATGGCGGCGCGGGCGGACGACCTGCGCGACGCCGGCCAGGACCGTCCCGAGCACTGGGAGCCGGGCTTCGGCACCGGCGAGGCGAGCATCCTCGTGACGGTCAACGCCCGGCACGAGCCCGCGCTCGACGCGGCCGTCGACGACCTGACCGGCGAGGTCGACGGGGAGAAGATCAGCGTCCTGCACGTCGAGCGCGCCGCGCTGCTGGACGGCTCGCGCGAGCACTTCGGCTTCTCCGACGGATTCGCGCAGCCCGCGGTGGCCGGCGACGGCAACATCGCCAAGCCCGGCGACGGCAGCCCCGAGGCCGACGGCCGCTGGGACGAGTCGCCGCTCGGCGAGTTCATCCTCGGCTACGAGGACGAGGACCAGCAGGTTCCGCAGGCGCCGCGCGGGCCGCTGGGCCGCAACGCGACGTTCATGGTCTACCGCAAGCTGCGCCAGGACGTGGCCGCGTTCCGGCGCGCGCTGCGCGAGCGGGCCGCCAACCTCGGACTCGACGAGGAGCAGCTCGCCGCGAAGATCATGGGCCGCTGGCGCGACGGCACGCCGGTCGCCCTCGCGCCGGGCCCCGACGGCCACGAGCCGTACCTCGAGCCCGAGCGCATCAACGACTTTCGCTACGAGGACGATCCCGAGGGGATGCGCTGCCCGCTGGGCGCCCACGTCCGGCGGGTCAACCCGCGCGACGCGCTGGGCTGGCACTCCACCCGCAGCCGCCGCCACCGCATGATCCGGCGCGGGATGCCGTACGGCCCGCCCGCCCCCGACGGCGACGCGGACGACGGCGAGGATCGCGGCCTGGTCTTCATCGCCTTCTGCAGCTCGATCCGGCGCCAGTTCGAGATCGTCCAGGCGCAGTGGTGCGCCGACGGAAACATCTTCGGGCTCGGCGAGGACAAGGACTGGGTGCTCCTGGCCGACGACCGGCCCAACGCGAAGATGACGATCCAGGGCCACCCGCCGAGGTTCGTCGTCGGCCAGCCGCGGATGGTCAGCGTGCGCGCGGGCGAGTACCTGCTCGTCCCGAGCATCGCGGGGCTGCGCGAGCTCAGCCGCTGACGGCGGCGATCTGCGCGCATGGCGAACTTGACCGCGCTCCCGCCGTCGGGTTGACTCGGCGCACAAGCGGGGGTGGGACGTGACGGCGGTGCGCCAGTGGCTTAGGGAGCGGTTCAGCCGGCCGGCGCGCGCGCCGATCCAGCGCGCGGAGGCCGGGCCCGCCGCGCCGCGGCTCGCGCTCGAGTTCCTCGGGGCGACGGCCGGCGTCGGGGCGCTGATGACGCTCGCCGGCGGGGCCCTGCTGTGGGTGCGCTTCGACCACCTCGAGCTGCCCGCCGACCGGATCGTCACGCTCCTGCCGCCCGAGCTGCTTGCCACGGTCGGCGCGCACGCGCTGCTCGTGGCGACGATCGCCGGCCTCATGGCGGTCGTCGCGATCTACGCGCTCGACGACCGCAGCGAGCTCGTGCTCGGCGCCGGCGTGTTCGCGGTCGTCTTCGTCGTCGTCCTCATGCTCTGGGACGACTGGTGGGGCGTGTCGTTCGACAGCGACGCGATCCTGCCCGTCGCGGTCGCGTTCGTCCTCGCCCTCGCCGCGGGCCTGTGCACCTATTCGCTCTCGCTCGAGAACGCCCGCGGGATGCGACCCGAGGGCATCGGCCGCTGCGATCGGCCGATGGTCGTGACGCTGGGCGTCGTGGGCGCGGGCGTCCTCGGCCTCATGTCCCAGGTCGGCCACCTGCGCGTGTTCCCGTGGCTCGTCGTCGTGGTCGCCGTCGTCGCGTTCAGCCTGGCGGCGATCTACCGCGGCACGGCCGACCGCCCCGAGCGCTCGCGCCGGCCGATCCTGTGGATGGTGTTCGCCGTCTACCTCGTGGCCGGCACCGCGGTGGCGCTCGTGCGCACGGGTGCGGACCCGAAGCTCGAGCCGATCGCCGTGCTGCTCGGCGCTCCCGAGCAGGAGATCGCCGGGTTCTACGTCGGCGAGTCCGGCGACGAGATCCACATCGCGCAGCTGCGCAGGGGGACGGCCGACGAGGCCGTCTCCGCTGAGGCCGTCGACGCGATGGTCAGCGTGGCGCGCGAGCGCGTCACCCGCAAGGCGATGCGCGCCCCGGCGGGCCTCGGCGAGGACGACGCCGGGCGCGAGCAGGCCGAGACGCTGCTCGCCGACCTCGTCGCGGAGCGGGCCGCGCTCAGCGGGGAGCAGCCGGCGACGACGCCGATCCCGACGCGGGCGCCCGAGCGCACGTTCGCGCCGCTCGTGTCGCTGCACCACGCCGAGCCGATCGCGCCCGGGACGGCGGAGGACTTCCTGCGCAGCTCGCGGCTGCTGTGGGCCTTTCGCGGCTGCCAGGCCCGCGCGCGGCAGCTCGCCGCCGCCCTGAGCACCCCGGCGCAGTGGCGCGACCTCGGCGAGGGCGGGTTCAGGCAGGGGGCGCGCTGTGGCGAGGGCGACGAGTACACCACCGCCGACGTGACGCGGCCGTTCTCCCGGCGCACGTTCTCCGACCGGGCGGATCTCGTCGGCCGCGAAGGCTTCTACCTCGACCTCGACGACGCGGCGCGGACGCCGCGGATGCGGACCGGCACGCAGGGCCGGCAGCGGGTCCTCAAGCCCGTGCCGGTGTACTTCGAGCGCCACGACGAGCTCGGCGACGACGGGATCACCAACGTCCGCATCACGTACTGGTTCTTCTATCCGCACAGCACGCCGACGGGCCAGGCCGACGCGACCGGCCTCAAGCTCGGCCACGAGGGCGATTGGGAGCGCATCAGCGTGCTGACGCGCCGGGTCGACGACGCGTCGTGGCTGCCGCTGTCGGTCCGCTTCCACGAGCACAGCACGAGCGTCGACGTGCCGTGGGCGCGGGCGCGGAAGGTCGCCGACGAGACCGGCGTCGTCAGCCACCCGCGCGCCTACGTGGCCAAGGGCAGCCATGCCACCTACAGCCACCCCGGCCGCTTCGCGCAGATCCTCAGCCGCGGCGGCCGCGAGATCCTCGCGGTGCGCGACGACGCACGAGCCTGCGTGAGCTGCCCGCTGTGGTACACGTGGCGGTCGGGGATGCTCGTCGACGCCGAGCAGCAGCCGTGGTACGGCTTCGGCGGCGCCTGGGGCGTCGTCGGCAGCGCGTCGGACTTCACCGGCCCGCTGGGCCCGTCGATCGGCAAGACCCGCCAGGGCCGGGCCCCCTCGCCCGAGACGGCGCTGCAGCGAGCGCCGGCGGTGACGCCGGGGCCGGCGGCACCGGCCGGTGGGCCGTAGAGCGACGCGTGTCGTGGTCACCGCGGCGCGGAGCGGGTAGGAGGCGGCCCATGGAACATCCCGATGAAACACCGCTCACCGACGAGGGCGGGCGCGGCGCCGTGCCCGACGACCAGCCGCGCGGCGGCGCGACGGGTCCCGGCGACGAGAACATGCCGTCGCGGCCGGTGACGCCCGAGCGCGGCGCGGACGGCCCGCGCGAGCCCTCGCCCGAGGATTCCGGACCGGGCTGAGCCGCGCGGTTGCGGATACCGCACCGGGTGCGCCAGCACCGCGGCGCGGGCGCCGAGTGTTCGAGTGCCGCCGCTTAGCCGGAGAGCTCCTGCAGGCGCTCGCCGGCGGGCAGCGTCAGGAACTCGACGAACTCCTGTGCCAGCGCGACCTCCTCGAAGATCGCCCGCGAGAGATCCGGCCGGCCTTCGTTCTCGAACCACTCGTCGTCGCCGATCTCCTGGCGGATCTTCTCCAGCTCGGCGCTTGCGAGCTCGCGCACGAGCTCGCGCGTGATCGTGCGACCGTCCTGGAGCTCGGCGGCGTGGTGCACCCACTGCCAGATCTGGGCGCGAGCGATTTCGGCCGTGGCGGCGTCCTCCATCATCCCGTGGATCGCCGCGGCACCGTTGCCGCGCAGCCACGACGAGATGTACTGGATGGCCACGTTGATGTTGCTGCGCAGGCCATCCTCGGTGATGTCGCCCTCGGTGGCGGGCACGTCGAGCAGCTGCTCGGCGCCCACGTCGACCTCGTCTCGGCGGCGCTCGAGCTGGTGGGGCCGGTCGCCCAGGACGGCGGCGAACTCCTCCATCGCCGCGGCGACCGAATCGGGGTGCGCGACCCAGGTGCCGTCGAAGCCATCCGCGGCCTCGCGCCGCTTGTCCTCGCGCAGCGCGGCGAAGGCCCGCTCGTTGGCGGCCGCGTCCGTGCGGCTGGGGATCTGCGCCGCCATGCCGCCCATCGCATGTGCGCCGCGGCGGTGACACGTCTTGACGAGCAGCTCGGTGTAGGCGCGCATGAACGGCACGGTCATCGTGACCTGCTTGCGGTCCGGCGTGACGAACTCCGGCCGCGTGCGAAAGCGCTTGATCGCCGAGAAGATGTAGTCCCAGCGACCGGCGTTCAGGCCCGCCGAGTGCTCGCGCAGCTCGTAGAGGATCTCGTCCATCTCAAACGCCGCGGGCAGCGTCTCGATGAGCACGGTCGCCCTGATCGTGCCGCGCTCGAGCCCGACGTGGTCCTCCGCTACGGAGAAGACGTCGTTCCACAGCCGCGCCTCGCGGTGTGACTCCAGCTTCGGCAGATAGAAGTACGGCGCGGCGCCGCGCGCGAGCAGCTCGCGCGCGTTGTGCAAGACGTACAGGCCGAAGTCCACCAGCCCGCCGGCCACGGGCTCGCCGCCGACCAGCAGGTGGCGCTCCACGAGGTGCCAGCCGCGCGGGCGCACCAACAGGGTCGCGACGGTCTCGCCGAGCTCGTAGTGCTTGCCGTTCTCGTCGTGCTCGATCGTGCCGCGGATCGCGTCGGCGAGGTTCACCTGCCCGCCGATCATGTTGCTCCAGGTCGGCGAGTTGGAGTCCTCGAAGTCCGCCATGAACCCCGACGCGCCGGAGTTCAGGGCGTTGATCACCATCTTCCGGCTCGTCGGACCGGTGATCTCGACGCGGCGGTCCTGCAGCGCGTCGGGCTCCGGCGCGACCTTCCAGTCGCCCTCGCGCACGTCCTTGGTATCCGGCAGGAAATCGAGGGTGCCGCCCGCATCGAGCTCCTTCTGGCGCTCCGTCCGGGCGGCCAGCAGCTCGCGACGAACGGGGTCGAACGCGCCGTGCAGCCGCGCCACGAACTCCAGCGCGTCCGCCGTCAGGATCTCGCTGAAGCGCTCGCCTCCCGGCCCGTTGATCTGTACATCCTGCACCCGCTCACTCACGACGCCCCCCGCTCCTCGTAAACCGAAGCATCCGAGCACTATCTCCGCGATGGCGGGTTAATACACGGCATCCGCCAGGCGAGCGACTCGCGCGGCCCCATGCCGCACGGCGACACCGGGGCGCCGTGCGCCCGGCGTGCGCCGGCCATGGTGCCGGGACGACGATGCCGGCCCGTAGGCTTGGTCGCCTCAACCGAGCATCCCGCACACCTCGACCCGGGAGACACGATGTCCGAGCGACCGCCCCTCCCCCCGTTCACCCGCGAGACCGCCGCCCGGAAGGTGCAGGCCGCCGAGGACGCCTGGAACACGCGCGAGCCCGAGCGCGTGGCGGGCGCCTACACCGAGGACTCGGTCTGGCGCAACCGCGACCGGTTCGTCAGCGGCCGCGCCGAGATCGTGCGCTTCCTCACCGCGAAGTGGGAGCGCGAGCTCGACTACGCGCTGCGCAAGTCGCTGTGGGCGTTCGACGGCAACCGGATCGCGGTGCGCTTCCAGTACGAGTGCCACGACGCCGCCGGCCAGTGGTATCGCAGCTACGGCAACGAGAACTGGGAGTTCGACGAGCACGGGCTCATGCTCCGGCGCGAGGCGAGCATCAACGACGTGGCGATCGACGAGAGCGAGCGGCGCATCTTCGGTCCCCGCCCGGAGGAGGAGCACGGCGTCGAGATCCCGCTGCGCTGAGCGGCGTCGTGGAAGCGAGCGCAGACAAGCCCTCCCGCGCGGCGCCGACCCTGATCGTGCACGGCGGCGCCGGTCGCGGTCGCCCGCGACCCGACGAGCAGGCCGACGCGGATCTTCGCCGGGATCTGCGACGCGCGCTCGACGCGGGCTGGGAGCATCTCGCCGCCGGGGCCGAGGCGGCCTGCGTGGCGGCCGTCCGCGTGCTGGAGGACAGCCCGCTGTTCAACGCCGGCACGGGCTCGGCGCTCGCCGCCGACGGCGGCGTCTGGTGCGACGCGTCGCTCATGTGCGGCGACGGCCGCGCCGGCGCGGTGGCCGGCGTGCAGGCGATCCGCTTTCCGATCAGCGCGGCGCAGGCGCTCATGCACGCCGGCGCGCCGCCGCTGCTGTGGGCCGGTCGCTCGGCCGAGCTCGCCGCGCGGTACGAGCTCGAGCAGGTCGATCCCGGCCGGATGGTCACCGAGCGCCAGCGCCGCCGGCTGGAGCGCCGGCTGTCCGGCGGGCGTGCGGCGTCCTCGGGCGGGACGGTCGGCGCCGTCTGCCTCGACGCGACGGGCGCGCTGGCCGCCGCGACCAGCACCGGGGGCTACGCCGCGAAGCCGCCGGCCCGGATCGGCGACTCGGCGATCATCGGCGCCGGCACGTGGGCCGACGCGCGCACCTGCGCCGTGTCGGCGACCGGGGACGGCGAGGCGTTCATGCGCACCCTGTTCGCGCACGAGATCCATGCGCGGATGCTGCACGCCGGCGAAGGGCTGGCGCAGGCGGCGGGCGCGGCGCTCGCCGCGGTGCGCGACGCCGGCGGACTGGGCGGCGCGATCTGCGTCGCCGCCGACGGCGCGATCGCCGTGCCGATCAGCAGCGAGGTGATGGCCCGCGGATGGCGCTGCGGCGAGGAGACGCAGATCGCGCTCGGCGGTGCGACCGCCTGACGCCCGGCCTCGCTTCGCTCCGCGAGCGTGGCGCGAAGGTGTTCGCAGCGAACATCAGCTCGCGCCGCGTGAGCCGGGCAGGCGGTTGACGGCATGGTCTCCCGTCGCCCACAGGTGCTGGACCGCGTAGGCGCGCCAGGGCCGCCACGGCTCGGACGCGGCGGCGAGCGCCGCGGGGCTCGACGGCAGGCCGAGCGCGCGCGCCGCCTTGATCACGCCGAGGTCGCTGCCCGGGAAGGCGTCGGCATCGCCCAGCGCCCGCATCGCGATCATCTCGATCGTCCACGAGCCGAACCCCGGCAGCCGCGCGAGCGCCCGGCGGGTGTCGTCGCGCGGGGTGACGGGCCCGAGATCGAGGTCGCCGGACACCAGCGCGGCGACGAGCGCGGCCAGCGTCGCCCGCCGCGCTGCGGGCAGCGCCAGCGACGCCGGATCGAGCTGCGCCAGCGCGGCCGGGTCCGGGAACAGGTGGGTGAGGCCGCCGGCGGGATCGTCGATCGGCTCGCCGTGCGCGACGACGAGCCGGGCGGCATGGGTGCGGGCGGCCGCGGTCGACACCAGCTGGCCGAGGACGGCGCGCACCGCGAACTCCGCGGGATCGACCGTTCCCGGCACCCGCCGGCCGGGCGCGCGGCGCACGAGCGCGGCCAGGTGCGGGTCGCGGCAGAGGTGGTCGTCGATGGCGACGGGATCGGCGTCGAGATCGAGCATCCGCCGGCAGCGGCTGACCGCGACCGAGCGATCGCGCGCGTCGGCGAGCGTCAGGCGGCAGTCGATGTGGTCCGCCTGCGGCGTGAGCGCGACGATGCCGGCGCCGTGCGACAGCCGCAGCGTGCGGCGATACCAGCCGTCGCGCCACTCCTCGACGCCGGGCACGGCGGTGGCGGCGAGATGGCCGAACAGGTTGTCGGGCCACAGCGGAGGCCGGAACGCCAGCCGCAGGCTGACCGTCTCCCTCGCCCCACCGCCCGGCGGGAGGATCATGCCGAGCGGCCCGGGCGCGGACCCTGCGGCAGCCCGGCGCCCTTGCGCTGGAAGACCTCGAGCAGCTCGTTCTCGTGCGCGACGCGGCCCTGTGCGCCGTCGAGCTCGCGAAAGGCCGCCTTGAGGATCGCGACGCCCTCCGGCGCGTGCGCCGCGACATGGCGGGCGAGGCGCAGCGCGGCGCCCTCCGCCTCCTCCGCGGGCACGGTGTCGTGGACCAGCCCGATCGCCGCCGCCTCCTCGGCGCCGACGATGCGGCCGGTGAAGATCAGCTCCTTCGCGCGGGCGACGCCGACAAGCGGGGTCAGCCGCGCCGGGCCGACGGGCACTCCGAGCCGCGCGCCCGCCCACGCGAGCTTGAGGTTGTCGCCGGCGATCCGCAGATCGCAGCCGGCGACGAGCTCGGCGCCGCCGCCGACGCAGTTGCCGACGCAGACGGCGATCGTCGGGACCGGGAACGCCTCGAGCGCGGCGAGGAACTGCGAGAAGGACTTCATCCGCGCGACGCCCCCGGCGTGGTCGAGCTCCTCGGTGATGTCGACGCCGGAGCAGAGCGCCCGCGTCGAGGTCGTCGAGAACACGAGGACGCGCAGCTCGTCGTCGATCGACAGGCGCTCGAGCGCGTCGACAAGCTCGATCAGCAGGCCGGAGTCCAGCGCGTTGCGGCGCTCCGGCCGGTCGAGGCGCAGCAGCGCGATGCCGGGCTCGACGGCGACTTCCTGCAGCGATCCCACGCGCGCAAGCGTACGGAGTCGCCGCCGGCCGCCTCGATCGCGGCCGGCGATCGGCGAACGAAGCGCGCCGGCGGGTAGGGAGAGCGGCGTGACCCTCGACACCCGCAGGCTCGTCATGGGCGACTGGTCGCGGGTCGTGCGCGACCCGTTGGACGTCCTGCGGCTCGTGTTCGCCGCGGGGGCGGTCGCGTTCGCGGTGTCCGGCGACGCGGCCGCCGCCTTCAACCTCGGCCTCGCGTTCGCGGTGCTCGTCGCCGCGCGGCTGGCGAACCTGCCACGCCTCTACGACCTCGCGACGATCGTCGCGCTCATGTTCACCCAGGGCGGCGAGGCGCTCGGGCTCTACGACACGATCGAGTGGTACGACCGCGTCGTGCACTTCGTCGTGCCGCTGCTGGCCTCGCAGATCATCTACCTGTGCCTGGCGCGGATCGAGGTCATGCCCGATCCCAGCCAGGAGACGCTGCCCCGGCACGAGGCCGGGATGCTCATCGCGGTCTTCGCGCTCGGCCTGGCCGTCGGCGCCCTCTGGGAGATCTTCGAATGGAGCTCCGACGGCATCTTCGGCTCGGAGCTCTCGGAGGGCAACACCGACACGGTCGGCGACCTCATCGCCGACGCCGGCGGGTCGCTGGCGGGCGGTGCGCTCATGGTGCTGTGGTCCGAACGCGGCTGGGGCTCGGTACGCCGGATCCCCGGCGAGAACCGCCGCGAGGACACGCGCTCCTGATCGAGTCTCAGACGGCGCGCCCGCTCGCGCGGCGCAGCGCGTCGCGCGCCTCGCCGGCCAGCCGCCGCGCGACCGCCGCGGCGGGCTGCGCCGCCGCCAGTTCGTGCGTCTGACCCGCCCAGAGGTTGACGACGTTGGCGTCGCCGCGGCGCCGGCCGGCCTGGCGCAGCGGCGCCGTGACGTGGTGGATCTCGGGGTACGCGGCGGGCGCCGCGTCGCCGTGCTCGCGCATGAAGCGGTTGACGATCCCGCGGGCGGGCTTGCCGGTGAACGCCCGGGTGATCGCCGTCGGCGCCGGCTCGGCGAGCGCGGCACGGTGGACCTCGGCCGTGCCCGCCTCCGGGCAGCGCAGGAACGCGGTGCCGACCTGGGCGGCGCGCGCGCCGGCGGCGAGGGCGCCGGCGATCCCGCGACCGGAGGCGAGGCCGCCGGCGGCGACGAGCGGCGCGCGCTGCTGCGCGTCGAGGAGCTGCAGCAGCGCCAGCAGCCCGTAGGGCGCCTCTTCGCCGGCGAACGACGCCCGGTGCCCGCCCGCCTCGTAGCCCTGCACGACGAGCGCGTCGGCGCCCGCCGCCAGCGCCTGCCCGGCCTCCGCCGGGGTGGTGATCGTGATCCACACCGCGATCCCGCTCGCGCGCAGCCGGGCGACGACGCCCGCGGGCGGGCAGCCGAAGACGAACGACACCACCGGCACCGCCAGCTCCGCCAGCGCGTCGAGCTTGGCGTCCCAGTCGTCGTCGTCGCAGCGCGGCTCGCCGAGCGGGACGCCGGCGCGGGTCGCCTCCTCCCCCAGCCGCTCGACGTACGGTGCGTAGCTCTGCGGGTCGGCCGCGGCCGGCGGCGGCGTGAAGACGTTGACGCCGAACGGCCGCCGGCTGACCGCGCGGAAGCTGCGCACCTGCTCGGCCATGTCGGCGGCCGTGCGGTAGCCGGCGGCCAGGAAGCCCAGGCCGCCCGCCTCGGACACCGCCCGCGCGAGCTCGACCGTCGCCGGCCCGCCCGCCAGCGGCGCGAGGACGATCGGGATGTCGAGGTCGTCGAGGATCACGTCACGAGGCGGCCTGCGCCGTCCGTCCGAGCGCCCGCAGCGGCGGCGACATCACCGCGGCGCCGGACAGCACGGCGGCGAGCGCGGCGCGGTTGCGCCGCGTGCACGCCGCCACCTCCCGATCGCGGTCGTCGTCGAACCAGCTCTCGGTCGGAAACGGCTTGGTCACGGCCAGGGTGCCGGCGCGCAGCGGTGCGCCGCCGTCATGGTGCAGCACCAGCTCCAGCCGGTACAGATAGCTCGTCGTACTGATCAGGCCGGCGTCCACCCCGACCCGGAAGCGGACCCGGTCGACGTCGGCGGGCTTGATCGCCTGGCTCATGTCGACGTCGACGACCCTGCCCTTGGCGTCCTGGCTCGGCAGGACCAGGTCGTACGTATGGCTGGGCGGCAGATAGGCCTGCGGCAGGCACGTGTGCACGGTTCGGAACTCGGCGATGCGAAACTCGGCGCGTCCGACGAACGCCACGGCGCCGGTGCCGTTGCTGAGCGTCACGTCGATCCGCGTCGCGTCGCTCGCGTCACCCACGGCAAGGCCGGCCACCCGCAGCCCGGCGGTCGGGGTGGTGCGCGTGGTCGCGGTCGTCTCCTGTGCCGATCCGCCGTCGCCGCCTCCCCCGCCGTCCTCGATGAGCGCGATGAGCAGCGCGCTCGTGACCGCGACGAACACCGGCGCGACGAACATCGCCAGCTTCTTCTCGAACGCGACCTCGGACCACTTCGCGCGCAGGTTGGACGCTGCTCGTGCCAGCTTCGCCCACAGCGCGCCCATCGGTTCAGCGTCCTGCACGCCGCGCGCGCGGTCAAGCAGTGCGGCGAGGCGGCGCTCCACCGCACGGCTTGCTGACCGTGAACGGCGCGCCCTGCGGATCGGCGCAGACCGCCAGGGCAGCGCCGGCCGGGCATCCGTCTCGCTCGAGCATCGTCGTGCGCCTCCTCGTCGGCAGTGAGCGCAACGCCAACGGGTCTAGGACTGCGGCGGCATGACAGCCACGGAGATAGCCGGTGCGGGCACGCGGGTACGTGGCGCCCCGACAGTCACAGAGGAGGTCGCAGTGCAGAAGGACGAGAACAACCGCGAGGTCAGCGACGACGCCGTCGACGTGTCGCCCGGCGCCGAGAACGTGGCCGCCGAGGGCGGCGAGGTGACCCAGGCCAATCCCGACCCGGACCTCACCGAGGCCGGCGTGACGGCCGAGAAGCCCCAGCGCGAGGACTGACGCCGCCGGACAACCGCCACCTCCGGCCGGCCCGGTCCGGCGGCCGGAGGCCGGCGGGCGTCCTCGCGCAGCACGCGCGATCAAGCTGCGGCGCTGCGATGCCGATGCACGCCCGAGATGCGACATCGCCTCCGGCTCGCCGCTGCCCTGACGCTCGTGCTGGCGCTCGCGCCGGCCAGCGCCCGCGGTGACGGGCTGCCGACCCGCACCTGGGAAGGGCCGGTGTCGATCGCCGGCCAGGACTTCTTCGAGCAGGACGCGGGCCTCCTGCCCGGCGGGCGCATCGTCTCCATGCAGCAGCGCCTGAGTTCGAGCAGCTCCGCGCGCATGGGCGTCACGGTCACCGACGGCCGCAGCGGCGCGGCCGAGGACACGCCCCTCTGGGGCGGGCCCGGCGGCTACTACCCGCGCCTGGCGACCGCGCCGGACGGCACCGTCGCGACCGCCTTCTCCGACGGCCAGCTGCTGCACGTCCACATCCGCCGACCCGGGGCGCCATGGCGCGAGGCCGGCGCCGTGCACGAGGGACAGACCGACTTCTCCGACGGGCGGCCGCTGCTGGCCTTCACGCCGCTCGGCCATCTCGTCGTCACCTGGCCGCGCAAGGACCCGCAGGGCGGCCAGCGCCTGTGGCTGGCCGAGCTGGCCCCCGGCGCGGACGAGCTGACCACCCCGCGGCCGCTGGACCCGCCGGCCGAGCCGGCGGTCGTCCAGGTCGCCCGCGACCTCGCCGTGAGCGCCACCGGCCGGATCGCGATCGGCTACCTGCAGGGCCCGTCGCGCCAGCACGACCTCACCGCCCGCGTCGCGTTCGGGCAGCTCGGCGGCGCCCTGCCCGAGCGCCACGCGCTGCCGGGCATCGTCACCCCGTGGTCGTGGCGCGCCCCGCAGGTCGACTTCGATCTCGCCGGCGGCGCCGCGATCGCTTGGCACACCGTGCCCGAAGGCTTCGACCAGGGCGCCGCGCTCGGCGACCTGCACCTCGTCCTGCGCCGGCCCGACGGCACGCTCCGTCCGGCGGTCGAGCTCGGCCAGACGCCGACCCACGGCCCGCTGGACCTCGCCGTCTCCGACCTCGGCGAGGTGCTGCTCGGCTTCGACTCGGCCGGCGGCCTCGCCGGCGGCGGCGGCAGCTGGGGCTACCACGTCAGCGGCTTCCGCGGGGTCCTCGGCTCCACGCTGCTGGGCCGCGTCGGCGCGCCGCAGCCGCTCGTCCCGCGCCCCGGCGACTACCCGCGGCTGGCGATGAACCGCCGCGGCGACGCCGTGCTGGCCTACAGCGAGTTCGGCACCCCCGGCGTCGTCCGGGTCCGCCGCCGCGTGCCCGGCCGCGCCTTCGGCGAGCCGGCGCTCGTCGCGACCGGCGACCTCACGCCGGCCGGCGACGGCGCGTACTACGGCCTCAGCGTCGGCGAGGTCGTGCTCGACGAGATCGGCAACGCGATGGTGACGTGGACGGGCTTCGGCCCGATCGCCCTCGGCGTGACCGCCGCGATCGACGGCCCGTGGCTCGACGTCGGGCTGCCGGGCCTGCCGCTGGGGCTCGAGCTGCCGGCGATCCTGCCGCCGCTGCCGGCGCTGACGCTGCCCGGCGCCGGCGAGCTCGAGCTGCCGGCGATCGACCTGCCGCTGCCGGTCCGAGTCGACGAGCGCACGCTGCGCCGCGCTCCCGCCGCAGCGCCCGCGCGCGCCGCGGTCCCGCCGCTCGCCCTCTCCGCGGCCGCGAGCACGGTGCGCGGCGTGCCGCGCCGGCTGACGCTGCGCGTGCGCTGCGACCGGACCTGCGCCGTGCAGGCCAGCGGCCGCCTGGCCGGCGCCTCGCTGCGCGCCTTCCGCGGCGAGCTGAAGGCCGGGCGCACGGCACGGCTGACCGTCCGCCTGCCGGCCGCCGCGCGCCGCAGGACGGTCG